>JAKFYO010000202.1 GCA_021730825.1 Hyphomicrobiales bacterium | reverse complement strand
CCGTTGCCGCCGGCAAATATCCCGAACGCTCCGCCGCCGCCGGCGAACAATCAGCCGCAGCCTTTCCCGCAGCAGCAACCGCGGCCCCAGCAGTTTCCGCAGCAACAGACCAATACCGGCGCGGTCTGTCAGCGCCTCGAAGCGGCGCTCGCCGAAGTCAATCGCGGGCCTGCGGGTGCAAGCAACGAGCAGGTCTCCCGCTACGAAGACGCGATCTTCAAGCAGCGGCAGGAACTCGATCAGGCGATCGGAACGGCGCGCCGTCTCGGCTGCGATCGCCGCGGCTTCTTCATCTTCGGCGGCAGCCAGCGTCCCGAGCAGTGCAACACGCTTGAGCCGCAAATCGATCGCATGCGTGCGAACGTAGACCGCATGCAGCAGGAGCTCTCGCAGATCCGAGGCGGCAACGCCGACGGAAATTATACGCGCGACCTGCAACGCCGGCAGATTCTCGTCTCGCTGAACCAGAATAATTGCGGTCCGCAGTATCGTAATGCCGTGGTGCCGCCGCCGCGCCCGCGCGGCTTCCTCGATCGCCTGTTCGGCAACACCGACGAGAATCCGGATGTCGCGCCGAACGATATTCCAATGGAAGGTCAGGGTTTCCGCACCGTCTGCGTGCGCTTGTGCGACGGCGCGTTCTTCCCGATCAGCTTTGCCACCGTGCAGTCGCGGTTCGGCGAAGACGAAGCGCTCTGCAAGCGCCAGTGTCCGGCGGCGGAAGTCAGTCTCTATTTCTATAACAATCCGGGACAGGACATTCAGCAGGCGGTATCAAGCTCCGGCCAGCTTTATTCGGCGCTGCCGAACGCATTCAAATACCGCACCGAATATAATCCGAGCTGTTCCTGTCGCGGTCCAGGCCAGAGCTGGGCCGAAGCGCTCGGTCAGGATCAGACGATCCAGCGCGGCGACATCATCGTAACCGAACAGCGCTCGAAGCAGCTTTCGCAGCCGAAGATCGGGCCGCTTGCGAACCCGCAACAGCAGCCGCAGCAGACGAAGAACCCGAACAATCCCTTGTTCGAACCGCCGACACCGACGCCGACTGCCAACGAGACGCTTCCGCCGGAGAAGCCGGACGGCAAGCGCAAGGTGCGCGTGGTCGGCCCACAGTTCTATCCGGTTCGTCCGGTCAATCCGGTGAATTAAGCGGACTCGGCGCGCAGCCGTGCGGATGCGCGGGCGCGGCCGATAAGCGGCAGAAGTGCCCGCAATTCAGGACCGTTTTCGCGTCCTGTCAGCGCAATCCGGAGCGGATGAAAAAGTTCGCGGCCTTTGCGGTTCGCGGCCGGCTTGATCACGGCCAGCCACTCGTCCCAGATTTTTTCGCTCCAGGGCTCGGCAGGCAGCAATGTTTCCGCGAGCTTGCAGAAGTCGCGGTCGGCATCCACGATCTTTGACTCCATTGGTGCTGAAACAACTTCCCACCATTCCTTCGCTTCACCGAGGCGCGCAAGATTACCGCGCACGGCGAGCCAGAACTTTTCGCCGCCTCCGACTTCGAGCGCCTTCAGGCGCTGCTCTACCGACGCGTAAGACGCTCCGTGCAGCGTCTTCGCGGTCAGCGCATCGAGATCGGCTGGATCGAAGCGCGCAGGACCGTGCGAAATTTTCTTGAAGTCGATTTTTTCCGCAAGCGCGCCGAGCATCTCTATCGGCTCGACGGCAAGCGACGTTCCGGTGAGTACTGCGGCTGCAGCTACTGCGAGCGCTTCCTGTCCCGCTTCGCGCAGCGACTGGATCGACAGCGAACCGAAACGCTTCGAAAGCCCCTCACCGCCAGGCAACGTCAGCAAATTGTGGTGTGCAAAAGTCCGTGCGTTGCCGCCGAGCGCCGCGAACATGTCGAGTTGTGCCGCCGTATTCGTGATGTGGTCCTCGCCGCGAATGATATGCGTAACCTTCATGTCGATGTCATCGACGACGGAAGCGAGAGAATAAAGCCAGGTGCCGTCGGCGCGTCGGACCACCGGATCGGAAAGTGAAGCAGTGTCGATGGCAATTTCACCGCGCACCAGATCGTCCCACTTGATGACGCGATGATCGAGCTTGAAACGCCAGTAGGGCTTGCGGCCTTCGCCTTCGAACTTCGCGCGGTCTTCGTCGCTCAAAGCCAGCGCTGCGCGGTCATACACCGGCGGCAGGCCGCGGCCGAGCTGGCGCTTACGCTTTCGCTCCAACTCGTCTTCCGTTTCAAAGCAGGCATAGACGCGGCCGGCTGCGCGCAACTTCGCGAGCGCGTCTTCGTAGCGGCTCATCCGCGAGGACTGGGTTTCGATCTGGTCCGGCGGAATGCCGAGCCAGGAAAGATCCTGCTTGATCGCGTCGGCGAAGCGCTCTTCGGAACGCGCGTGGTCGGTATCGTCGAGCCTGAGGATGAAAGTCCCGCCGAGCTTCCGCGCGTAAAGCGCATTCAGGAGCGCCGTTCGGGCGTTGCCGATATGGATCAGGCCGGTCGGTGACGGCGCAAAGCGGACGACGGGGCTGGACATGCTGGGTGCTTTCGGAATCGCTTTCCAGGCGAAGCTCTAAGCCAGCAAGGGCCTGCATAGCCAACGAAAAGCGCAGCAAATTCCGAGGATTGGCTAATACACTAATAAGTAGAGGCAAATAGATTATTTAACCTATGCGTTAGGAATGCTCGCTAAGGTAGCAGCCAGTTATTCCTCGTTCTGTGAGTGCAGAACATGCCTGAGCCTTTCAAGACGGCCTCTGCCGAGCCTTGGCGGACCCCGACATGGCGCCGGTTGCGGCGCAAGCTGCCTCGCTGGATGCGCGACCGCTCAGGGGTCGCTGCCATCGAGTTCGCCATCGTCGGGCCGCTCTTTTTTGTTGTGCTTCTGGGCGTACTGATCTTCGCAATCTATTTC
>JAKFYO010000161.1 GCA_021730825.1 Hyphomicrobiales bacterium | reverse complement strand
CGCGCATCAACGCACCTTCACTTCCATCGCACCGATATGCTCGATCGTTGCGATGATGGTATCGCCCGGTTGAATTTCGCTGACGCCTTCCGGAGTGCCGGTCATGATGACATCGCCGGGATGAAGCGCATAAACATTTGAAAGGCGTGCGATGAGGTCGGGAATGGGAACGATCATGTCGCGCGTATTCGCGCTCTGCCTTACCTCCCCGTTGACGGCGATATACATACTCAAATTGCCGGGGTTCGTAATCTCATCCGCGGTGACGAGCCACGGCCCCAGCACAGAATAGCCGTCGGCGGATTTGCGGAAGCTGCGGTCTTCGGTGCCGCGTACGGTCATGTCGAGACCGATGGTGTAGGCGGCGATGTGATCAAAAGCGTAATCGCGGGGAATGTTCTTGCCGCCGCGTCCGATAATAACCGCCAGCTCGATCTCGTGATCGTTGCGGCGGCCGGGAAATTTGATTTCAATGCCTTCGCTCGGACCGACTGCGCCGGTCTGCGATTTCAGAAAAAGGCCGTGCTTGTCTATCGGTGTTGCGAAGCCGTCGAAATTCGCAAGCTGCACGCCATGATTGATCGCGGGATCTGCGGCTTCGTCAACATGTAGTTTGTAGTTCAGCGGGGCGCCAATGATGCGCGGCGGATTAGCGACCGGGCTCAGCAGCTTTACTTCAGTGATGAGTTTACGCGGGGAGGCTTCGGCAGCATCCTTGATCGCGTGCTTCATCTTATCGAGCGATGCGATCAGTTGGTCGCCGTGCGGAAAAGGCCAGCGGAGCTGCGGCAGCTTCGCGGTCGCGCGCGTGACGTCGCGCAAGGTGTAACCTTCGACCAGCCCGAGACGATTGTCGTCGTAGCGGCACAAACGCATGAGCCCATCCCCGCCATGCATGCGACGCATCGCACGCGAAATTTTCTTTGCCGCTTCTTGCAGAAATCGTTGTTCCGCCGCGCTTTTACCATAGGGTTTCGTTGACAGCCCGGTCAACGGATGGTGGGATTTCGCAAGAACACCGTTAACGGGAGCAACGCCAATGACCGGCCCCATGCCGGCTGCGAGTGCGCAAAGCACCGCACCCGACGCCGTACGCCAAGCTTATTACGAGCGCATCTCGAAACACGACATGGCGCCGCTTTGGGAAGTGCTCAAAGGCCTTGTGCCGAAGGAACCAAACACACCTTGCGTTCCGGCGATCTGGCATTTCGACGACGCGAAGAAGCTTGTCATGGAAGCGGGTGCCATCATTACTGCGAAAGAAGCCGAGCGCCGCGTGCTGGTTCTGGAAAATCCGGCAATGCGCGGGCGCTCGCGGATCACGCAATCGCTTTATGCGGGGCTGCAACTCATTCTTCCGGGCGAAGTCGCGCCGGCGCACCGGCACACCGCATCCGCCATTCGCTTCGTGCTGGACGGCGAGGGCGCTTACACCGCGGTTGAAGGAGAACGCGCAATCATGCGCCGCGGCGATTTCATCATTACGGCGAACTGGGCCGCGCACGATCACGGGCATGACGGCAAAGGGCCGATGATCTGGCTCGATGTGCTCGACCTGCCGACCGTTAATTTCTTCGATGCCGCGTTTTCGGAGCATCTCGATCGCGAAACGCAATCGAATACGAGGCAGGACGGGGATAGCTGGGCGCGTTTTGCCTCCGGCGTGTTGCCGGATGGCGCACAGGTTCGCAAGGATCGCAGTCCGATCGTCAATTATCCTTATGCGAAGATGAAGCCAATTCTGGAGCGTATGCGCGACAGTGACGAGATCGATCCGCGTCATGGTGCGCGCATCCGCTACGCCAATCCGCTCACCGGCGGTTGGGCAACGCCAATCATGGGACCTCACTTGTCGCTCTTGCCGAAAGATTTCAAGGGAAAACCGTATCGCTCGACCGACGGAACGATCTTCGCGTGTGTCGAAGGCGAAGGCACGACCGCGATCGACGGCAAGGATTTCAACTGGAAAGCGGGCGACGTATTCGTCGTGCCTTCGTGGAAGAATTATTCGCATACGACGAAGGGCGAAGCGGTGCTGTTCGGAATTTCGGATCGCCCGGCGCAGGAAGCGCTCGGTATCTGGCGCGAAGACGCTTAATCCTTCGTCGTGCGCTGATAGACGTCTTCGAGGCGCACGATGTCGTCTTCGCCGAGATAATTTCCCGACTGCACCTCGATCAGTTCCAGCGGTGCTGTTCCCGGATTTTCGAGCCGGTGGACGGCACCGAGCGGCACATAGACCGACTCGTTTTCTTTCAACGTTCTCTTTTCTTCGCCGATGGTAACGAGCGCGGTGCCGCACACGACGACCCAGTGTTCCGCGCGGTGCGCGTGCTTTTGCAGAGAAAGCCGCCCGCCCGGGTTCACGACAATACGCTTCACCTGATAGCGCTCGCCGCGGTCGAGCGACTGATAATTGCCCCAGGGGCGATGTACTTTGGCGTGCGTGTCTGCTTCCTCGCGCTTCTCGGCGCGAAGCTTCTCGACCAGCTTCTTTAAATCTTCCGCGCGTTCGCGATCCGCGACCAGCACCGCATCGTCGGTGACTACGACGACGAGATTTTCAGCGCCGACCAGCGTGGTCAGCTTGCCGTCCGAGGAGATGTAATTGTTCTTTGCATCCAGCACAGCGACCGGCCCGCGCGCGGCGTTACCATGCTTGTCGCGCTTCGACAGCGACCATGCTGCGCTCCAGCCGCCGAAATCCGACCAGCCATATTCGGCGGGAATTACGGCTGCGCGCTTGGTCTTTTCCATCACGGCATAGTCGATGGATTTCTTGGTCGTGCGTTTGAACGCGCCTTCATCCAGCAATACGAAGCCGAGATCGGTGCCGGCCTTGTCGATGGCGTCCTTGGCGGCGGAAACTGTTGCCGCATCATGCTTGCCGTATTC
>JAKFYO010000172.1 GCA_021730825.1 Hyphomicrobiales bacterium | reverse complement strand
TCGATCATTTCAGCGCAGACCCGCGATGGTTTCGGCGGGCGCCATCGAAAAGAATTCTCCACTCGAGGCAACGCCAAACAATTCCTTGCCGTTCAGCTTCCTCGTCTCGCCCATCTCGACGAGATCAAAGAAGAGCGCGCGCGTCACCCGCGCCCAGAGATCGCTACGCACGTGCAGGTAAGGCTTCAAACCGCCGGTGCCTTCTTCCGGCTCGAAGCGCAGCGGATGCTCGGCGTCGCAGCGCACGAGATCGTCCACATTGGTGCGGAATGAGAGCTTGCGGTTTGCGCCCTCGCCATCGACCGCCATCTCGACTGCATGGAATGGCGCGTCATCGACCTTGATCCCGACCTTTTCCACCGGCGTCACCAGAAAATATTTCTCGCCTTCGCGCTTCAACACCGACGCAAAGAGTCGCACCAGCGCCGGACGCCCGATCGGCGTGCCGAGGTAGAACCAGGTTCCATCGGCAGCAATTCGCATGTCGAGATCGCCGCAGAACGGCGGATTCCAGAGATGCACGGGCGGCAGCTTCCGCTCCTTGCCCACCGCAGCAATGAGCGATTCCAGCCCCTGTGGCGCCGCCCCCGTATTGCTGCTCTCCACCGTCATAAAGCTACTCGGATTGTGATCGTCGAAAACCGTGCTTTCATCATAGCCTAAACGCGCCGAAAGCCCTTTTGGGACCGCCTCAATCCCGGCCCAGTCCCGGTCTTTCGTGCGCATGGAAATTGCATGAACATGCTTGAATTAAGTGAGTCGGAAGGCCGCGAATACAAGTCCCGGCTCATCATGTCGTCTCTCGCGAACGCATGGAGGAGCCGTTGAGCCCCGCAAGTCCCGATAATTTCGATCAAATGATCGTCCGCGCCGCCGAGACCACGGCAGCCAGCGTGAAAGCCGCCCGCGCCGCGATCGGCAATGTCATCTTCGGTCAGGAAAAAGTCGTCGATCAGGCACTGATTACCGTGCTGGCCGGCGGTCACGCGCTGCTCTTGGGCGTTCCCGGCCTCGCGAAGACGAAGCTCGTCGATACGATGGGGACCGTGCTCGGACTTCAGGCGCGCCGCGTGCAGTTCACGCCGGACCTGATGCCGTCCGACATCATCGGCGCGGAAGTGCTGGAAGAGAGCCAGACCGGCAAGCGCTCGTTCCGCTTCATCCAAGGCCCGGTCTTCACGCAGTTGCTGCTCGCGGACGAAATCAACCGCGCGAGCCCACGCACGCAGTCAGCACTTCTGCAATCCATGCAGGAATATCATGTGACGGTCGCGGGCCAGCGCCACGATCTGCCGAAACCGTTTCATGTGCTCGCGACCCAGAACCCGTTGGAGCAGGAAGGCACCTATCCGCTCCCCGAAGCGCAGCTCGACCGCTTCCTGATGGAGATCGACGTCACCTATCCGGATCGCGAAGCGGAAAAGAAAATTCTGTTCGACACCACCGGCGTCGAGGAAACCAAGCCGCGCGCCGCGATGGCCGTGGAAGACCTGATGGCGGCACAGCGTCTCGTGCGCCGCATTCCGGTCGGCGAGTCCGTCGTCGAGGCGATTTTGAATCTCGTCCGCTCCGCGCGTCCCGATAACGCCAGCGGCGAGATCGCAAAACAGATCGCCTGGGGTCCCGGTCCGCGCGCTTCGCAAGCGCTTATGCTCGCGGTCCGCGCCCGCGCGCTCTTGGACGGCCGCCTCGCACCTTCGGTCGATGACGTGCTCGAACTTGCGGAGCCCGTGTTGAAGCACCGCATGGCGCTCACTTTCGCAGCGCGCGCCGACGGGGCGACGGTCGAGAGCCTGATCGCGAAGCTGAAAGCCAAAATCGGATGAATGCGCCCATCGACGTAAGCGGGGCACGGGAAGAAGAGATCGCGCCGGTTCGGGCCGCGACGGGAAGCGCACAGCACCTCGTCGCCGCCATGCCGCGTTTGATTCTCGAAGCCCGCCGCGCCGCCGCGTCGGTGTTTCACGGCACGCACGGCAGACGCCGCGCGGGACCCGGCGAAAATTTCTGGCAGTACCGCCGCTTCATCGACGGCGAACCTTCGAACCGCGTCGACTGGCGCCGCTCCGCGCGAGACGATCATCTCTACGTCCGCGAGCGCGAGTGGGAAGCCTCGCACACGATCTGGATCTGGCCCGACCTTTCGCCGTCGATGATTTTCGCTTCTCCGCTGGTGTGGGAAACGAAGCGCGACCGCGCGCTGGTGCTTGCATTCGCGCTCGGCGAATTGCTGGTGCAGGGCGGCGAGCGCGTCGCAATCCCCGGCCTGATGCGCCCGACTGCGAACCGCAACGTGATCGAGCGCATGGCGGAAGCCATCATCCATCACGGCGGCGAGTGGAGCAGCCTCCCGCCTCCGATCACACCCGGCCCGCGCGAAGAAGTCGTGCTGCTTTCCGATCTCTGGAGTCCGGCAAGTGAAATTGTCGCCGCGATCGATCACATGGCGAAGCGCGGCCCCAACGGTCATGTCGTACAGGTCGTCGATCCGGCGGAAGAAACCTTTCCCTATTCCGGCCGCATCGACTTTCGCGAACCGGAAACCGGCCAGCATCTCACCGTCGGCCGCGCCGAAATGTGGGCGCAAGATTATCTCTCGCTCGTCGCCAAACATCGCGACCGCATTCGCAGCGAGACATCGCCGCGCGGCTGGAGCTTTGCCATCCACCGCACCGATCGTCCGGCAAGCGAGCTTCTGATCTCGCTGCACTCGCGCATGGGCGAAGCGCGCGACGTGATTTCGCGCAAGCGCGCGAGCGTGAAGCTCGGCGAAACGGAGGCGGCATGATCGGTCTCCCGATCGGCTTCACCTCTCCGCTGCTCCTGCTCGCGCTCGCGGCACTTCCGGTGCTCTGGTATCTGTTGCGTCTGGTACCGCCGCGCCCTCGGCTCATCCAGTTTCCGCCGACG
>JAKFYO010000336.1 GCA_021730825.1 Hyphomicrobiales bacterium | reverse complement strand
TCCTTCTTTAAGCGCTGAAATTCATTCGATTTTTACGAATTAACTACTCATTAAGGTTTCGAGATCACTATCAGGGCTGTCCAGCTTCTGGACGTTGAGTGGCTCCTGTCCACTCTGTTTGACGCCTCCCTGTGAACAGACTTCAGAGCCGCTCCTTTGGGCGGCTCTTTTTTTGTCCCAATCCCGCACAGTGTGGGCGGCGTGCAACTTGCAAAGAACTTTGATCGCAGAGGCGGCTTGCGGCTTTTGAGAGCGGCGGCTGATGCGCTAAACAGGGTCCGGCGCAGGGGCGTGCCGGGGAAAAATGTCAGACGCAATCGAGAAAAAAGACCGTCCGGTTCACCTTGCCGCGCGCATGGCGCAGGGCGAGCAGTTCAGTGCGTTGTTTCGTGAAGGCATGGCGCTCGTGGAAGCCACCGCGGCCTATCTCGACGGACCCGGCCGCACGGAGGCGAAGTCGCTCGCGCGGCCCGCGGCACTCGCTTATGCGACCGAGTCTATGCGGCTCACCACACGCCTGATGCAGGTTGCCTCGTGGCTCCTGTTGCAGCGTGCGGTGAACGACGGCGAACTGACGTTCGATCAGGCCAAGACCGAAAAGACCAAAGTGAAGCTTTCGATCTGGGATCCTTCCCACGAAGAATCTGTGGCTTCGCTGCCTTCGCGCTTGCAGAGCCTGATCGATACGACGCGCAGCATCCATGAGCAGGTGCTGCGGCTCGATCAGCTCATTTACAATGCGAAGACGCCGGAGAAGATTGAGTCCGAAAATCCGGTGGAGGCGCAGATGGGTCTGCTGCGCGCGGCCTTCGACACGAAGCGGTAGTCGCGAGAGATTACATTTTGTCATTCCGGGGCGATGCGAAGCATCGAACCCGGAATCCAGGGCTACTAGCTGATGCCTCGCCATTTGGCCCTGGATTCCGGATCGCGCGCTAAGCGCGCGTCCGGAATGACAAAAGTTGGCTCTTCGTTAAAAACAAAAAAACCCCGCAGTTGCCTGCGGGGTTTCGTATTTCGGGAAGCAGCGGTTGCTTACTTCTTTTCTTTCGCGGCGCCGATGGTGCCGAACTTGTTCTTGAAGCGCGAGAGGCGGCCGCCGCGGTCGAGCAACTGCTGCGTACCGCCGGTCCATGCCGGATGCGTCTTCGGGTCGATGTCGAGGTTGAGGGTGTCGCCCTCCTTGCCCCAGGTCGAGCGCGTCGTGTATTCGGTGCCGTCCGTCATCACTACCTTGATGGTGTGATAGTCGGGGTGAATGCCTTCTTTCATCGCCAATCCTCTGCCTTCGCGCGGGCCGGGGCCACACGCCGGTCGATCCAATAAGCCCTGCTGATTGGCGGGCGATATAGCCGAGAGCATCCTGTGACTCAAGCCGAGCCTATGACGCTGCCAAAAGGGCCTGAAAACGGCTCAAAAGGCCGGTTCCGCCCGCTGCTGGCGCTGATGCCGTTCGTATTGCGCTATCCGGGGCGGTTCCTGGGGGCGCTGCTGGCACTCTTTGTCGCGGCACTGGCGACGCTTGCGATCCCGCTCGCAGTCCGCCGCATGATCGACCTCGGCTTCGGCGCCGATGCGGGCGACAAGATCGACCAGTATTTTCTCGCGATCCTCGGCGTGGTCGCGGTGCTCTCGCTTGCGAGTGCCGCGCGCTATTATCTTGTGACCACGATCGGCGAGCGCGTGGTCGCCGATCTGCGCGCGGCCGTGTTCGCGCGGATCGTGTCGCTCGATGCCGGCTTCTTCGATAGCGCTCGGGCGGGCGAAATTTCGTCGCGGCTCACCGCCGACACTGTCCAGATCAAATCGGCGGTGGGCTCGTCTGCTTCGGTCGCGCTCCGCAATGTGCTGTTGCTCGTCGGCGCGATGGCGATGATGGTGGTAACGAGCCCAAAGCTCTCGCTACTCGTGTTGATCGCGATCCCGGCGGTCATGCTGCCGCTGTTCGGCTTCGGCCGCGCGGTGCGCAGGCGCTCTAGACTGGCGCAGGACAAACTCGCGGACGCGACCGCGTTCGCGGTGGAAGCGATCGGCGCAGTGCGGACCGTGCAGGCGATGACGGCGGAGGAGGCGGCGAAGGCGCGTTTTGGTTCGGCGGTGGAAGAAGCCTTCGGTGCCGCGCAGGATGCGACACGCTCGCGTTCTTTTCTGACGGCGATTGCAATTTTTCTCGCCTTCGCTTCGGTGGTTCTGGTTTTGTGGTCCGGTGCGCAAGCCGTGCTCGCCAATCAGATGACGCCAGGCACACTCGGGCAGTTCGTGCTCTATGCAGTCTTTGCCGCGGGCGCGCTGGGCGCGCTTTCGGAAGTCTGGGGCGAGATTTCGCAGACCGCAGGTGCCGCCGAGCGCATCGTCGAATTGCTGCACATCGAGCCCGCGATCAAGGCGCCGGCGCTGCCGCTGGTACTGCCTGATAAGCCGCGCGGCGAAGTGCGGTTCGAGAACGTCACTTACGCTTATCCCTCGCGGCGCGATGCGCCGGTGCTGCGCGATGTCACCTTCACGGCCGCGCCGGGCGAGCGCATCGCCGTGGTCGGGCCGTCCGGCGGCGGCAAGAGCACGCTCTTTCATCTCCTGCTGCGTTTCGACGATCCGCAACAGGGACGGATTCTGTTCGACGGTGTCGAGATTACGAAAACCGATCCGCGCGAGGTGCGCCGGAATATCGCGCTGGTGCCACAGGAGCCCGCGATTTTTGCCGCGTCGATTGCCGACAATATCCGTTACGGCAAGCCGGGGGCCTCCGATGCCGAAGTAAAAGCTGCGGCCGAGACGGCGCTGGTAGACGAGTTCGTCCGCAATCTGCCGCAAGGCTTCGAAACGCCGGTCGGCGAGCGAGGCGTCACACTGTCGGGCGGGCAACGCCAGCGGCTTGCGATTGCCCGCGCCGTGCTGCGCGACGCACCGGTT
>JAKFYO010000288.1 GCA_021730825.1 Hyphomicrobiales bacterium | reverse complement strand
CGACCGCTCAGGGGTTGCTGCCATCGAGTTCGCCATCGTCGGGCCGCTCTTTTTCATCGTGCTTATGGGCGTACTGATCTTCGCAATCTATTTCGGCACCGTGCATTCGGTGCAGCAGATCGCCGCCGAAGCCGCACGCGCAACCGTGCAGGGCCTGACCGAAGCCGAACGTGCGGCACTCGCGCAAAGCCAGGTCGACAGCATCGTCAGCGGCTACCCGCTGATCGACCGCAATTATCTCACCGTTTCGGCAGCGACTTCGCCAAGCGACGCAAACCTCTTCAACGTTTCCATCAGCTACGACGCCTCGCGTTCGATCGTGTTTGCGTTCGAAGGCTTGATCCCCATGCCTCCGAAAACGATCGCGCGCAGTGCCGTCGTCCGGCGGGGCGGTTACTGACAATGCCCCGCCGGAATTATGCCCGCGCATTTCTGCGCGACGAGCGCGGCGGCATCGCGATTATCGGAGCCGCATTCGCGATCTGCGCCGTCGGTTCGCTCGCGATCGGCGTCGATGTAGCCTCGATTTTCGTAGAACGCCGGAAAGCGCAGAGCGCGGTCGATCTCGCGGCGATCGCAGCCGCCCGCGACCCAGATAAAGCGCTTGCTGCCGCGACCGCGACAGTCAGCGACAACGGTGTCTTCGGCGTGCGCGCCATTCGCATCACGAAGGGCACCTATCACGCGAACCCGGCAATCCCGGTGAATACCCGCTTCGTGCCGAATGGCACGCCCGCAAACGCGGTGATGGTCGAACTCGACAGCAAGGCGCAGGCTTTTTTCGGAAAGGGTTTTCTGCCGGAAGGCACGATGAATGTCGCAACCCGCGCGACCGCGGTTACGACGGCGCAGGCGGCCTTCACCATCGGCTCGCGCCTGCTCTCGCTCGACGGCGGAATTCTGAATGCGTTTCTCGGCGGGCTGCTCGGCGGCAACGTCTCGCTTACGGTGATGGATTACAACGCGCTCGCCGGCTACAACGTCGATCTCTTCAAATTCTCGAACGCGCTCGGTACTTCCGTGGTCGGTCAGGCCGGGACTTATGAGCAGTTAGCCGCGACGCGCGTTTCGGCCGGACAAATTCTCGATGCGATGATCACCGTCGCACAGGCGAATGCCGGCGGTGCGCAGGTCGACTTCGCGCTGAAGCAACTGAAAAACTATTCCAATGCGAACAACGTGCAGCTTTATGTGAACAAGCTGTTCGACTTCGGCCAGAGCAATTCGCTGAGCCTCGGGCAAGGTGCCGCGGCGCTGCAAGCCAAGGCGACCGCGCTCTCCGTCATTCAGGCCGTCGCGGAGGTCGCGAACGGTCACAATCAGGTGGATATTACTTCCAATCTCACCGTTCCGGGCCTGCTCAGCACGCAACTTGGGATCACGGTTGGCGAACGTCCGCAATCCTCGCCATGGATTCGCTTCGGCACCACCGGCGTTGAAGTTTACACAGCGCAAACGCGCGTGCGCCTGATCGTACAGGTCGCGGGCTCAGGCCTGCTTTCCGCGGTCTCGTTGCGCGTCCCGGTCTATATCGACATCGCCGCTGCACGTGCGAGGCTCGCGGATATTTCCTGCGGCGCGAATCCTGTAGCCGACATGCGGGTCACGCTCGCCGTGCGTCCCTCGCTCGTGAATGCGTGGATTGCAGAGCCCGTGACGCTCGCAGGCTGGAAAACGCTAGGCAGTCCGCCAAATATGGTCAATGCGTCGATTGCGAATGTCGTAAACCTGATTACGGCAACCGGCAGAGCGAATGCGGAAATCACGAACATGACCGACACGAATGTCGTCTTCCGTTATGCCGACATTTCCAGCCTCACCGCGAAGAACGTACGGACCGTCAACTTCACGCAGTCGTTGACGGCAAGTTTGCTCGGAAGCCTGACGCTCAATGTTAATCTCGCCGGCTTGCTCAGCCTGACACCGACGGCGATCATATCAGCACTGATCCGCTCGATCCTGACGCCGGTCGCGCCCACCATCGATGGCGTTCTCAATAATGTGCTGAAGACGGTCGGCATCGGCTTGGGCGAAGCGGATGTCTGGGTGAATGGCGTGCGCTGCGACGGCGCGGCGCTCGTGCGCTAATTCAAAAGTCTATCACTTCCGTCCGCGCGGCCACCGCACCTTTCGACAACGACTTGTCCGGCTCCGCAGGCTTCGTGCCCGGATCGCGGAAGCGGTTCGTTATCGGATAGCGGCGGTCGCGGCCGAACGAGCGCAGCGTGACCTTCACGCCGGGTGCTGCCTGACGGCGCTTGTATTCGGCAATGTCCAAGAGACGCGCGACCTTCAGCACGGTCTCTTTTTCAAATCCTGCCTCGACAATCGCGGCCACCGACTCTTCGCGCTCCACCAAGCGCTCCAAGATGCCGTCGAGAATGTCGTAAGGCGGGAGCGAGTCCTGATCTTTCTGGTTCTCGCGAAGTTCCGCAGACGGCGGCTTGGTGATGATGTTCGGAGGAATCACGACACCATCCGGCCCCTTCGCATCCAGCGGCTTCCAGCGATTGCGCAACTCTGCGATCCGGAACACTTCGGTCTTGTAGAGATCCTTCACCGGATTGTAGCCGCCGTTCATGTCGCCATAGAGCGTCGCGTAGCCCACCGACATTTCCGACTTGTTGCCGGTCGTCACCACCATCGGCCCGAACTTGTTCGAGATCGACATCAGGATGGTGCCGCGCGCACGCGACTGAAGATTTTCTTCCGTGATGTCGCGGTTGGTGCCCTGAAACATTTCGGCGAGCGACTTCTGCAAACCTTCGACCGCTTCGAAGATCGGCACCACGTCGTAGCGAACGCCGAGCGCCTTCGCGCAATCGGCGGCGTCTTTCAGCGAGTCCTCCGATGTATAGCGATAGGGCAGCATCACGCAGTGAACGCGATCCGCGCCCAAGGCATCGACCGCCATCGCGGCGCAGAGTGCGGAGTCTATACCGCCGGAAAGCCCGAGCACCACGCCCTTGAAGCCGTTC
>JAKFYO010000169.1 GCA_021730825.1 Hyphomicrobiales bacterium | reverse complement strand
GAACCTGGAGTCGCGAGCTGCGGAGAATCTCCGCAGCGCGGCCTCATTTCAGACGCTACGCGCGGGGCTGCGACGGGTCGTGATACCAAGTCGTATTAGGCGAAAGGATGATGTGCGGCGCGGTAGGCGATGGAAATCAAAAAGGAATTACAGAAAAAACGAAAATGCTTGCGCGTAAAGTCAGCACAAATTCTTCTGCGGTTTTCGTTACATATATTCTTTGCATAAATTTCAGCGCGCAACGTGCGCGCGAAGCAGCCAGCTAACGGTGTCGAGAATTTTTCCGCGCTCGCGCCAGGTCGAGTTCGCCCAGTACCGTGACTTGAGAAGTTCCTGCGCCTTTGCGATCAGCGGCGCCGCCGTGTCTTTGGCCACGAACTTTGCAATCTCGACCAGATATTCGTTGCGAAGCTTCGTGATCTCGCGCTCGTCGATCACAATTTTACGGCGCAAAGCGCTTTCGAGTTTTCTTGCAGGCATGGTTTCGTCCTTCGCGGACGAAACTAGTCATCGCACGTCAACTGCGGACGTAACGAATAAACTCAGGGAGATAAATTTGCTGTAACGTCAGCGGCGAAATGCAGCGAAAGTTGTGCGACCAAAGTCAGTGTTGGGTCGCCCGGCCACTGTCGTCCGTCGAGAGACGGTAGCCGACACCGAGTTCCGTCAGCAGCAATTTCGGCTGGGTCGGATCGACTTCGATTTTCTGCCGCAGCTTGCGGACGAAGATGCGCAGGTAATGCGAATCCTGGTCGTGGCCGGCGCCCCAGATTTCCTTCAGCAACTGCCCGTGCGTGACGACATTACCCGCGTGCTGCGCGAGAATTTGCAGAAGACGGAACTCCTTGCGCGTAAGGGAGAGGCGTTCGCTTTCGATGAAGACAGCACGGTTCGCGAGATCGATCGAGAGACGGCCGAGATTTACGACCGGATCGCCGCTCTGGTTGCGCGTGTGGCGGCGGATCGCTGCGTGCGAGCGGGCGAGTAACTCGGCCATGCCGAAGGGCTTCACGACGTAATCGTCGGCGCCAAGTTGCAGAAGCTTCACTTTTTCATCTTCGCTCGAGCGAACGGAAAGTACGATCACCGGCACATTCGACCACGTGCGTAGGCGCGAGAGCACCTCCGAGCCGTCGATGTCAGGCAGAGCGAGGTCGAGAATGATGAGGTCGGGCGGCCGCATGGTGGCGTTCTTGATGCCGTCAGTGCCGTTCTCGGCGTCCTGCACGGAAAAGCCGTCCATCTCGAAACCCGCACGAAGGAAGCGGCGGATTTGAGCTTCGTCATCGACGAGCAGAACTGACGGTGCGTGATTATTCATCGGTTGCCTCCGCGTCGCGCGCCGGTACCGTGTGTACCGGCATCATGACCGAAACTTTGGTGCCGCGGTTCAATCCTTCGCTCGACGCGATAATCGAACCGCCGCTTGCTTCCAGAAAGGCCTTGGCGATCCAGATACCGAGGCCCGAACCCGTGGTGATATTGGCGAGGCGTTCGTTTCGATAGAAGCGATCGCCCCAGCGTTTTTGATCTTCCGGCGTCATACCGGCGCCAGTATCCGAGATTGCAAACACGATCTGATCGTTTTCGTGGCGGATGTCGACAGCGATTTCGGAATGCGGGGGCGAGTATTTCGCGGCATTGCTGAGAACCTGGCCGATTGCCTGATCGAACAGTACAGGATCGCCTTGAAAGAGCGGAATGCCGTCCGCGATTTTTACGAGAACTTTATGCGCGCCCAGCGTACGTCCGCGCCGTTCTATCGCGACATTGACGATATCCGCGGGATCGATCCACTCGCGCTTGGGCCGGATGCCTTCGCTCGAGATCCGCGTCGCATCGAGCAGGTTCTGAATGTCATGGTTCAAGCGGTCGGCTTCTTCGCGCACGACATTCGCGAGCGTCGAGAGGTGAGGGTCGTTCTTGATGCTGGACGCATTTGCGATCACCGAAGCCGCACCGAGGATGGAAGCCAGCGGCGTTCGGAGTTCGTGCGAGACCGAACCGATTAGCGCCTCGCGCAGGCGGTCCACTTCGTCCTGGCGGCGTAATCGCGTTGCGAGGTGACTCGTAACCGCAGCGACGATCGTGAACAGTACGAGATCGACCTGATTGTCCCAGTTGTGCGCGCGTAAATCGTAGATTGGCTCGTAGAAAAAGAAAGCCGAGCAGGCAACGCTGATAAGCGCGGTGAACATCGCCGGCAAAAATCCCCAGCGTACGGCGAGCACAAAAACCGGGAGCAGATAAATTATCCCCACGTTCTGAAAATTGATCCGCTTCAGAAAGAACGAGATCAGAACGGTTGTTATCGTGACGAGCGCGATTGACGCTATGAACGGCACGACATACTGCGCAACGAACCCGCCGGGCTTCATGCTTCGGTGGACCCAGCGCTGAACAATCATCGTATTTATCCCTTTAGGCGAACCGCGCGGTCGGCGATGTAGAGCGCAAGTGCCGTCGCATTCGAGACGTTGAGGCTCTTGATCGCGCCGGTAAGGTCGATGCGCGCAAGCACATCGCAGGTATCGCGTGTGAGTTGCCGCAGGCCTTTGCCTTCCGCGCCGAGCACGAGCGCGATCGGCGCGCGGAGTTTGATTTCGCTTAAATCGGTTTCGCCTTCTTCGGCGAGGCCAACCAGCGTGAAGCCTCGCTCTTTGAGTTCGTTCATGGCGCGCGAAAGGTTCTGTACGAGCGAGATCGGCACATGCTCGAGCCCGCCGGAGGCCGACTTCGCAAGTACGCCGGTTGCTTCCGGGGAGTGGCGCGCGGTGGTCACGATCGCGGAGACATTGAATGCCGCCGCCGTGCGGACGATGGCGCCGAAATTATGCGGGTCGGTGATCTGGTCCAGCACAAGCACAAGCTTGTCGAGCGCGAGATCGTGAAGACCGGGCGAGGGCAGTGCGTCGGTGACCGCGAAAAGCCCCTGATGCACGGCGTCGGGTGTCAGCTTCGCGTCGAGTGCGTCGGGT
>JAKFYO010000045.1 GCA_021730825.1 Hyphomicrobiales bacterium | reverse complement strand
AATACGCAGGC
This sequence comes from Hyphomicrobiales bacterium, assembly GCA_021730825.1. Lineage (GTDB taxonomy): Bacteria > Pseudomonadota > Alphaproteobacteria > Rhizobiales > Xanthobacteraceae. The sequence goes on along the minus strand of JAKFYO010000045.1, from coordinate 2,973 downwards.
CGTAAAGCGCCTTCGATCGCCGCGGCCCGCAGCGAAAAAAGCGGAAGGTTCAAAGGTAAAAACTTGGACGGAGTTCCTATCGATATTTTCTATTTACAATCGGAACTCACGGGGTGGGCCGCTGTCTCGTTCGTGCAGGATCGCAGTGATTTACGTTGGCCGCTCACAGCGGCACTTCTGGCCGGCCTTGTTGTCACGTTGCTCGGCTTAGCAAGCTCAATACTTCTGAATGCGAGCCGCAGGAGTTCGTCAGGGACAGGCGAGCCCTGAACACGCAAAAAGCGGCCGATGTTTCCACCGGCCGCTTTGTTCGTAATGCGGATCGTTTACTTGTATTTTTTACTTGCCGACGTCGGCGCGTTCGAAGCGAAGGTTGTAGCCGTAGGAAATGCCCTTGCGGCGCGCCGGCTGCTCGTAGGTCGATTCCATCGAAGTCGCGCGGATTTCCGACCAGTTGCGATCCATGCGGTTCTGCGCGGAAGCGGCGCTAACAGAAGCGATAACGGCCGCGGCGGCAATCGTACCGAAAATAATCTTTTTCATTTTAGCTCTCCGTTGGTTGGGGTCTTGAAGCGGAAACCCCTCCCGGCGCGAGCCGGATGCGTCATCACTATTTTGTGTAACTGCATCCAAACGCAGTTTCGCCGCGATTGCGCGAGGCATTGCTGGCTTGTTCAATCGCATCAAGCCTATATTCGCTGCATCGCGTGAGGGAACATCATGCCTAAAGACAAAAAGAAGCCCTGCAAGAATTGCGAAGGACGCGGGCTGCTCAAGGTCGGCGACAGGAAAGTAAAATGCCAGCGCTGCGGCGGCACCGGCGTTCAGTCCTGAGCGGCGCAAAGCGATGATCCGTTTCGCGTTCACAGCGGCAATCCTGCTCCCGGCTGTTCTGGTTCAAGCCCAGACCGCGTTCGAGCCGCATACGGTCGCTTATGCATTATGCGTTACGAACGAGACCAAGAAGCTCGCGCAGGTCACGCCCGAAATTGCAAAGGACCTGATTATCGAGCGCGCATTCGCTGCGTGCAAAGACGAGGAAACCGGCGGCAAGAAAATACTTGCCGATAAAGGCATGAGCGCTTCGGCAATCGACGAGCGCTTCGCGCAGGTGAAGAAGTTCATTCGCCTGACTGCGCCGGACGACATAGACCGCCAGCGCGTCAACCGGGTGCCGCGCTAGCGCTCCAGCTTCATCCGTGCGGCCTGCTTTTTCTTCTTTGCGCGCCGGGAAAAGATGTTGAGCCCCTCGATGAAGCCCGAGAACAGCATCGCCGCATAGACATAACCCTTCGGCACTTTCGCACCGAAGCCTTCCGCGATCAGAAGCATGCCGATCATCAGGAGGAAGCCGAGCGCCAGCATCACGACGCTCGGGTTGTTGTTGATGAAATTCGCAAGCGGGGTCGCGGCGACCAGCATCACGGCAACGGTGACAACGACCGCGATCACCATGATCGCGATCTGGTCGGTCATGCCGACGGCGGTGATGATGCTGTCCACCGAGAACACAAGATCGAGAATCAGAATCTGCACGATGGTCGCGGCATAGGTCATTGTCGCCTTGCCGCTAAAGACATCCTCTGCCGGGTCTGGATCGACGTTGTGGTGAATTTCTTTGGTCGCCTTCCAGACCAGAAACAGGCCGCCTGCGATCAGGATCATATCGCGCCAGGAAAAGCCCTGCCCGAATACCGAGAACACGGGCGCGGTGAGCTGCACGATGATGAACACGGTGCTGAGCAAAGCGAGCCGCAGAATGAGCGCCGCGCTGATGCCGATGGTGCGCGCCCGCGCACGCTCTGCAACCGGCAACTTGTTCGTGAGAATCGAAATGAAGATGAGATTGTCGATGCCAAGCACGATCTCCATTGCGATCAATGTCGCGAGCGCTGCGATATTTGCCGGATCGGAAAAGATCGTGACCAGATCGAACATCTGCGGACCCCTATGGATGACACGAAACGAAACGAAACGTGTCGTGATTAATTTATACGGAACGAAAAGCCACGCAAAAGCTTTATGAATCTAATTTGCTGCGCGTGCCTGCGCGCATTGTCGCGGATCAGGAACGACTGGTGCTTCAGATAGTTTCTCACTCAAGGATAAAAGCAAGGGAGAAGTACCATGTTGAAGACCACTCTTTATAGCGCGGTTGCCGGCGGCCTTCTTGCTGCTGCGACTGTAACGACGCCGGTGATCGCGGCTCCGGTGACCCCGGTTGCGCCGCAGGTCGAGAAGAACGTCAATGACGTTCAGCATCGCCATTGGCGCCGTCATCATCGCCATCATCATCACGGTTATTACGGCTATTATGGTCCGCGCTATCACTACTATCAGCCGGGTCCGGGCATCTATCTTCGCGCCTGGTAATTGATCACATGAAAAGCCCGCGCAGATCGCGCGGGCTTTTTTTCTCAACAAGCTTCTATCCACTGCGCTTTGGTGAGTTCCGCCATAAGCAAGACGGGAATTTTCACGGCGGCGTTTCCCGCGCCTGCGGCGGGCACAACGATCTCGAAGCGTTTCAGCGAAACATCGCAATAGATCGGAAGTGCGGTGGCCAGCCCGAACGGGCAAACGCCGCCAACCGGATGGCCGGTGAGTTCGAGCACTTCTTCCGCGCCCAACATGCGAGGGCGAACGCCAAAGGCGCTCTTAAATTTCTTGTTGTCGAGCCTTGATGTGCCGCTGGTCACGATCAGCAGAACCTTCTCGCCTGCGCGCACGCAGATTGTCTTTGCGATCTGCGCGGGTTCAACATTATGCGTGTTGGCAGCATCGGCGACGGTCGCCGAGCTGGTCTCGGTGACGAGGACTTCGATGCCGGGGGCGTTTTGCGCAAACCACGCGCGGACGGAGGAGAGGCTCATGTTCTCTTCCGGTTAGACGAAAATCTGAAGCCTTACAAATGCAGCTAGGCACACCAGGGTCTGCGCTTGCCGGTCCAGCGTCGCGCGAGACCTTCGGTAA
>JAKFYO010000304.1 GCA_021730825.1 Hyphomicrobiales bacterium | reverse complement strand
GGCCGCCGAAGCAGCAGCTGGCGAAGTCTGCGATGTCGCAAACGACAACGGCGGCGGGCAGGTTGTCGTCTCTGGTTCCAAAGCCGCAGTCGAACGCGCTGCTGAAATCGCAAAAACCAAAAGCATCCGCGCGATGATGCTCCCCGTTTCCGCGCCGTTCCATTGCGCGCTGATGCAACCCGCCGCCGACGCGATGCGCGAAGCGCTCTCGAAGGTTCAGGTGAACAAGCCGGTGGTCCCGGTGGTTGCGAACGTGACTGCGAGCGCGGTCAGTGACCCTTCAGAAATCGTCGATCTTCTGGTGAAACAAGTCACGGGCACCGTTCGTTGGCGCGAGTGCGTGCAATATCTCGCGGCGAATGGTGTCACCAAGATTGTCGAAGCCGGTTCGGGCAAAGTGCTCACCGGCCTTTTGAAGCGCATCGCCAAGGAAGTTTCGGGCCAGCCCGTCGGCACGCCGGACGATGTCGCCGCCTATAAAGCTGCGAAAGCATAAGGATAAAAACAATGTTCAACCTTTCGGGGAAAACCGCGCTCGTGACCGGCGCTTCCAGCGGCATCGGCACCGCGATCGCAAAAGCGCTGCACGCGCAGGGCGCGACCGTCGCGATTTCCGGCACGCGCAAGGATGCGTTGGATGCGATTGCCGCCGAGATGAAAGACCGCGTGCACGTGCTGCCGTGCAATCTTTCGGACACCGCCGCCGTCGAAGCGCTGATCCCGTCCGCGAACGAAAAGATGGAGCGTGTCGATATCCTCGTGAACAACGCGGGCATCACCAAAGACAACATCTTCATGCGCCTGAAAGACGAGGACTGGGATCAGGTGATCGCGGTGAACTTGACTGCCGCCTTCCGTCTCTCGCGTGCCGCCTCGAAAGACATGATGAGAAAGCGCTTCGGCCGCATCATCGGCATCACTTCGGTGGTCGGCTTCACCGGCAATGCCGGGCAGGGCAACTATGCCGCTGCCAAGGCCGGCATGGTCGGCATGATGAAGTCGCTGGCCGCCGAGCTTGCGAGCCGGAACGTCACTGCGAACTGCATTGCGCCGGGCTTTATTGCGACCCCGATGACGGACGCGCTGAACGAGGCACAGAAGAAAGCGATTCTGGATTCCGTGCCCGCCAAGCGCCTCGGCACCTCCGAGGACATTGCGGCGGCTGCCGTATATCTCGCCTCCGACGAGGCGGCCTATGTCACGGGCACGACGATTCACGTGAACGGCGGCATGGCGATGCTCTAAAAGCCGCCCGCACCGCCACGCGCGCTGAAAAAGCAAGTATTTCCAGCCGCTTGCACCGGGAAAGGCCGCTTTGACAGGGCAAACGAGTATGTTACGACCGCTGCGGCCTTGATTTGGTCGCTGAGGCCGCGACCGGAAGGTGCAGGGGAACCCCCGCATTTTTCACTGGCGCGGTGCTCAACAATCGGACAAAGAAGGCCGACCCGCTGCGGGGGGACAATTCTCGCGGCAACAATTCGAACAAAGCTTGCGGGCGACCAAGGGTGTATCAATGGCCGACATTGCCGAACGGGTTAAAAAAATCGTTGTCGAACATCTCGGTGTTGAAGCCGAGAAGGTGAACGACAAGGCGAGCTTCATCGACGATCTGGGCGCTGACTCCCTCGACACCGTCGAGCTGGTCATGGCGTTCGAAGAGGAATTCGGCTGCGAAATTCCGGATGACGCCGCAGAAACCATTCTGACCGTCGGCGACGCCGTTAAGTTCCTCGAAAAGAACTCGAAGTCCTAACTAAGGACTCCTTCGCGCGGGCGGCGTTGGTTTCTCGGCCCGCGCGACAAACAGGATTCATATAATATGCGTCGCGTCGTCGTCACCGGGCTGGGGATTGTATCGCCGCTCGGTTGCGGCGTTGAGGTGACGTGGAAGCGTTTGCTCGAAGGCAAGAGCGGCGCGAAGAAGATCGACGAATTCGAAGTCTCCGATCTTCGTTGCCAGATTGCCCATGTAATTCCCAAAGGCGACGGCTCCGACGGCACCTTCAACCGCGACCAGTGGATGGAAGCGAAGGAAAGCCGCAAGGTCGATGACTTTATTCTCTATGGCGTTGCGGCCTCGACCCAGGCGCTGGAAGACTCCGGCTGGAAGCCGGCCACTGACGAAGATCGCGAACGCACCGGCGTTCTGATCGGCTCGGGCATCGGCGGCATCGAGGGCATCGCGGAAACCGCGATTACGCTGAAAGAAAAAGGTCCGCGCCGCGTTTCGCCATTCTTTATTCCCGGCCGTCTCATCAATCTCGCGTCCGGTTATGTTTCCATTCAGCACGGCCTCAAGGGCCCGAACCATTCGGTCGTGACCGCCTGCTCGACCGGCGCGCACGCGATCGGCGATGCGGCACGGCTCATTCAGTGGGGCGATGCCGACGTGATGGTCGCGGGCGGCACGGAATCTCCGGTCGGCCGCATGGCGCTCGCGGGCTTCTCTGCGATGCATGCGCTGTGCGCTTCCTATAATGACCGCCCGACGGAAGCGTCGCGCCCTTACGACAAGGATCGCGACGGTTTCGTCATGGGCGAGGGCGCGGGCGTAGTCGTGCTCGAAGAATATGAGCACGCGAAAGCGCGCGGCGCGAAAATTTACGGCGAAATCATCGGCTACGGCTTGTCCGGCGACGCCTATCACATCACCGCGCCGTCCGAGAACGGCGAAGGCGCGTTCCGCTGCATGACGATGGCGCTGAAGCGCGCAGGCATCGCCGCGTCCGACATCGATTACATCAACGCGCACGGCACCTCGACCATGGCCGACACCATCGAGCTCGGCGCGGTGGAGCGTCTGGTCGGAAATGCAGCTTCGAAAATTTCGATGTCGTCGACGAAATCCTCGATCGGCCACTTACTCGGCGCGGCGGGCTCGGTGGAAGCGATCTTCTGCATCCTTGCGATGCGCGATCAGGTAGCACCCGCGACCCTCAATCTCGACAATCCGGAAAAAGAAACGCCGATCGATCTCGTTCCGCA
>JAKFYO010000148.1 GCA_021730825.1 Hyphomicrobiales bacterium | reverse complement strand
TCGAATAACGGCGCGAGCGCACCGGGCCCATCAGGCGCTCGGTGCCGTCGTAATCGAGGCCAATGGACTTCACGAAGGCGCCGTTGCCGTCGGAGAGAAACTCGACCTTGCCGGGATTGGCCCTGGCCCATGCGCCCATAACGTGCACGTCGTTGACCGCGGTCACGGCAATCGTATCGACGCCCTTGGCGAAAAACTCCTCGGCCTTGGCAATGAAGCCGGGCAAATGGTTGCGCGAACAGGTCGGTGTGAATGCGCCGGGAACGCCGAACAGCACGACCTTCTTGCCGGCAAAGATTTCAGCGCCGGTTTTCGGTTTGATGCCGTCGGCGGTCATGGTCTGGAAGGTCGCGTCGGGGAGCTTTTCGCCCACTTTGATTGTCATTTGCGCTCTCGCTTATTGAAATCGGGCGCATCCTAGTCGCGGCGGCGCATTAGTCGAGTGAGATTTCCGCCTCGATCGCTTGCTCTCCTGCAACCAGCGTGAGCCGTAGTTTCGGCGGTGCGTCGTTCGAGCCCAGCCGCGAGCCCCGTAGCGGGATCGCGAAGGTAACGCGCCCGGCTTCGTTCTTGAGGATTTCCGGCAGCGAGAGCGTCCATTCCTCGCCGGGGCCTTCGGCGAAGAGATCGAGCTTGCCCACGGTTCGCGCAAGCGCAGTTACGAGAATGCGGTTGTCGCTGCCGTCCGGTTCCTTGCCGCGTTCGACTTTCGCCTCAAGGATCGCAAGCGGGCGCGGTTTCGACGGCTCCTGTTTTTCCGGCACGCGTTTTTCCGCACCCGCAAGCGACGGCTCGGCCGATGTGTTGGTAGAGAAGGGAAGCGTGAGCAGCGCTTCCGCTGGAATGCAGAGCTTCTCGCAGGTCGCGAAATCCAGCTTGAGTTTCAGCGTGACCGGCTTGGAAGCATCCTTCGCTTCGATTGCGATCGGAAAAATTACACGATCTTCATAGCCGATCGAAACTTGTCCGCTGCCGTCCGTGATCCGCTTCGGCGCCGGATAGAACACTTCCACCTTCGCCACATTCTCGGATCCGCTCCAGTCGAAGCGCGGGGGAATTCCGGCGTCACCCGGATAGCGCCAGTAGGTTTTCCATCCGGGCGAAAGCACGATTTCGACGCCGCCGCGAAAAACTGGCGCGGAATTTGTATTGCTGTTGCCGGAGACTAACAGGCGGACTTTCGCTTCGCCCGCGCTGACTGCGCCGGACGCAGCCGCGAACGCATTGCCCGCGCAACAAGCGGCCAGTGCGGCGGAAAGAAGCAAGGAACTTAACTTATGCACACGCATTTTTTCACCATGAAAACAGCGTAACCACCGAATCGGGCAGGAGCCCAGCCACGAATGCGTGAATATGTCCGCCCCAATGCCGCATTTGCTTCCCGCACAAGCTCGGATAGGCTTTTTTCCATGAAGATTGCAGGCGAGTCTTCTAAGGCCTCGAATGAAGGCTATCTCGACGGCCAGATTCTCGTCGCGATGCCGACCATTCAGGATGAGCGCTTCAGCCGCTCGGTGATCTATCTTTGCGCGCACTCTTCGGAGGGTGCGATGGGCATCATCGTCAACCAGCCCGCGCCGAATATCCGCTTCTCCGATCTTCTGGTGCAACTCGATGTGATCCCCGGCGAGGGAATGGTCGAGTTGCCGAAGCATGGCGACATTCTCCGGGTCCTGAAAGGCGGGCCGGTGGAAACGCAGCGCGGCTTCGTGCTGCACAGCGCCGACTATTTCATCAAGGACTCCACGCTGCCGATCAACGACGGCATCTGCCTTACTGCAACGCTCGATATTCTGAAGGCGATCGCAAACGGCAGTGGACCGGAGAGCGCCGTGCTTGCGCTTGGTTATGCCGGCTGGGCGCCGGGACAGTTGGAGAGCGAAATCCAGGCGAACGGCTGGCTCAACTGCGCGGCGGATGCGGCGCTGGTCTTCGGCTCGGACGCCGAGCAGAAATACGATCTCGCACTGAAAAAAATCGGCATCGATCTCGGCAAGCTGTCGTCTCAGGCCGGACACGCCTGAGGCTCAGCTTGCGGGTGCGCTGCTCGGTGTACGGGGAGCGCCGGCACGCTCTTTGACTTCCGGTGCAATCAGACGGCGCGCTTCTTCCGCCGTCATCGGCTCGCCGAAGGCGAAGCCCTGCACGTATTCGCAGCCGATCTGATAGAGCTCGACCGCATCGGAGTCGGACTCGGCACCTTCGGCCACGACATCCATGCCGAGATCGTGCGCAAGCTGCACGATCGAGCGCAGGATCACGGGCCGAGCACCTCGCTTGTGGCCTGAGCCCTTCACGAATTGCTGGTCGATCTTGATGGTGTCGAACGGGAAGCGCTGCAGGTAAGCAAGCGAGGAGTAGCCGGTGCCGAAATCGTCGAGCGACAGACCCGCGCCGAGTTCGCGTATTTTGTGCAGCATCTGCGCAGCAAGCTCCGGATTCTCCATCACCAGCGACTCGGTGAGCTCAAGCTTCAGCGTGCCGGGCGTCAGCGTGTGACGCGAAAGCACGCTCTTCACATCCTGAATGAGATCGTGGCGCATCAGTTGCCGCGAAGAAATGTTGACGCTCAGGAACAGCGGATGGTCCGAGCGCATCGCGCGCTGCCAGATCGCAAGCTGCCGCGCGGAACGCTCGAGCACGAAGCGGCCGATTTCAACGATGAAGCCGGACTCCTCGGCAAGGGGGATAAATTCAGCGGGGCCAAGTCTGCCGAGTTTCGGATGGTTCCAGCGCAACAGGGACTCGAAGCCCGCGACGCGGCGATCTTCAAGCCGCACGATCGGCTGATACATGATGATGATTTCGTCGCGCTCTAGCGCGCGGCGCAGATCGGATTCGAGCGCGAGGCGGTCGATCTTGTCGTTGCGCATCGAAGGCTTGAACACTTCGATACGGTCGTTGCCGGCCTGCTTCGCGGCGTGCATCGCAAGCTCGGCATTCTTCAGCACTTCGGTGCGTTCCTTGGTCTGGCCGTCGACCAGTGCAAGCCCGATCGAGGCGGTCAGGA
>JAKFYO010000062.1 GCA_021730825.1 Hyphomicrobiales bacterium | reverse complement strand
TCAGCACATGCGGCAGGGTGGTGCGATCAGTCTTCGCACGATCCAGGTGCTGGCAATCTCGGTGCTCGCACCGCTGATCTTGATTCTCGGTCTTGAAAGAGTTCTGGAGCCGAGTGCGGTCGGTGCGCTGATCGGCGCGCTTCTGGGCTATCTGTTGTCGGGGATTGGCAACGAACGGCAGTAATGCGGGCCGAAGCCCGGCGTCAGCTGCTCTTCATCTCGATTTCGGAGATGCGGCGGCGCAGGGCACCGAGTTCTTTTTCGAGTTTGTCGATGCGCTCGAGCAGCGTCTGCTCGTGCGTCGCTGTCTGCATGGCAGGCGCGATGGTTGCGGCCGCGTGCGCGTCCGCCTTGCTGAAGGCAACGCCCACATCCGTGCCGTGATTCCAGATGGTTTCGACGCGGATCGTCTGGTCGCGGTTCGGAATATGCAGTTCGAAAGCGTGGGGCAGCGCCACCGTATCGGTGAAGGAGAGGCGTGCACCTTCATCCGTCAGCTCACGGATGATGCAATCCGCGCTCTGGCGGCGGTTGTTATAAAACACGCGCCCTTGCAGGAAAGTGCGGTGGCGCGGCGTGTGGCGGCGCTCGTCCATGTTGATTGGCTCAGGTAGGCTCATTTCTCACTATGTTGCGCCTTCTCTCTTAACGAGCCGTTAAGTGCATTGATCTTGGGCAATGGCGCTGGCAAAAGGTCCGGCCCTCATAGACCTTCCCAATGTCCGAAACCTCTTCCCGTTCCCTCGAATTGATCGTCAAAGCGGCGCCCGCGCTGTTCGTGCTGTTCTGGAGCACCGGCTTCATCGGCAATAAATTAGCGTTGCCGCACGCCGACCCGCTGACCTTCGTCGCGATCCGGCTCTGCTTTGCGACGCTTGCGATCACCTTGCTCGCGCTTGCGCTCCGCGCACCATTGCCGCGCGGCCGCGCGATCCCACACTCGATCGTCAGCGGCGTGCTCGTGCATGGCATGTATCTGACCGGCGTATGCGTTGCGATGGCGCAGGGGATGCCGGCCGGGATCGCGGCGCTGATTGTCGGCCTTCAGCCGGTGCTGACCTCGACGCTTGCGAACCGCTTTCTGGGAGAGAGGGTTTCGGCGCTGCAATGGGGCGGGCTCACGCTCGGTCTCGTCGGCCTTTGGCTGGTGGTGCAGGCGAAAGTCTCCGGCGATACGACGCTTTGGGGCTGGAGCGCGATTGTCGGCTCGCTGGTCGGGATTACTGTCGGCACGCTTTATCAAAAGCGCTTCGGGGGCGGCGTCGATTTTCTGTCCTCCATGCCCATTCAGTATGCCTCTGCGGCGGCATTCGCGGGGCTAGGCGCATTCGCGCTGGAAGACCGCAACGTAAACTGGACCGGCGAATTCATCTTCGCGGTGGCCTGGCTCGTGATCGTGCTCTCCGGGGCTGCGATCGTGCTTCTGTATCTGATGATCCGGCGCTCGGCGGCGACGCGCGTGGCCTCGCTCTTTTATCTGACGCCGGCGGTGACCGCGGTCATGTCATGGGCGCTCTTTAACGAGCAACTGGGACTCGCGGCGATTGCAGGGATGGCGCTATGCGCGGCAGGCGTGTTGCTCGTGAACTGGAAAGCAGCACCTGCGGCATCTTGATCAGCGTATGGGCGCCATGCGCGCTCGCTTGGTAAAGATGTCTTTAACCCGACACTCGCTACTCACGTACCGTAATTCAATCGCGGTACCCAAGTGCAAGTCCAATCCCGTCTTCGCTGGTTTGATGTAGCAACGCTCTGCTTTGCCGCAATTCTCAGTTTCGCGACGGTCGCCGTCGTAACGCTCGGACTGAAGGAAGAGTCGCAAGGGGTCGCGGTTATCTTCGCGCCCTGGACCAGTGCTTCGGACGCGATGACGCGTTCGGTAGAGCCTGGGGCTCGTTTCGTGCGCTTCGGCGCTTTTGACTTCATCGCCGTGATCGAGCCGCAGAGCGCAGACTATATGCGCCGCGTCCGCTCGAACGGCGCCTGGATGATTGCCGACCCGGCGGCGCTTGCTGCCTGTCTGAAGCCCTTCACCCGCAGCAAGACCTGAGCAACATGAACAGTCTCGATAATTTCCGGGAAAAGATGACGCTTGCGCTCATCGGCATCGCTTGGCTTCATGTACCGATACTCGCTGCGACGGCGTTCGTTGTCGATAAGGATGCGGCGTTGCCGCTGATCGCGGCTGTTGTCCTCGCGGCGTTACCGACATTGCTGCTGGTTACGCGGAGACCATCGCTTGCAGTGTCTCTTGCGATCGCGATTGCTTTTGTCGCCCACGCCTCGCTGTTCGTCTATTTGCTCGAAGGCCATCCCTGGCAGGTCGAAGGCCACTTCTATTATTTCGCGTTGCTTGCGATGCTTTCCGGGCTTTGCGAATGGCGGGTCATTCTCACAGCGGCGGCATTGATCGCGGTTCAGCACCTTGGGTTGAACTTCATTCTTCCGGCAGCGATCTATCCGGGCGGTGGCGATCTCGCACGCGTGGTTTTTCACGCGGTCATCGTCGTGATCGAAACGGCGATGCTGATCGGCATTTCCGTCATGATGCAACGTGCTTTCCGTTCTGCCTATGGCGCAAAAGGGGACGCCGAGCGCGCTGCAAACGAACTGCACGATATTGCCGCACACCGCGAGAAAGAGTTTTCGCTCTCCGCCAAGCGCAATGACGACCTTCACAAGCTGCTTTCGCATTTTGAGCGGGAAATTGCCGAATCGGTTGACGCGCTGCACAGTGCCGCGCAGGCCCTTGAGGGCAGCGCAAAAGGTCTCGGCTCTACCGCCGAAGCGGCGAGCACGCAGTCAGTCAAAGTCGCGGCAATTACCGAAGAGACTTCAATCCAGGTCAAAACTGTCGCGCAGGCCGGAGAGTCGCTCGCGCAGACGATTGCCGATGTCGGGGTGAATGTTTCTGAATCATCGCGGCTCGCGGGGCAAGCCGTCAGTCAGGCCATGGCAACGACGACCGCGATCGACGAAATGGCGCAGGTCGCGGACGAGATCGGCAACGTCACCAATCTTATCTCTGCAATCGCGGCGCAAACGAATTTGCTAGCGCTGAAC
>JAKFYO010000013.1 GCA_021730825.1 Hyphomicrobiales bacterium | reverse complement strand
GTAGTTTCATTTGCTCGACACGCGCGAACACGATCTGTGCGATCCGCATGCCGCGCGTGATCTCGAATGCTTCATTGCTCGTGTTAACGAGAATGACTTTCACTTCGCCGCGATAATCGGAGTCGACGGTGCCGGGCGCATTCAGAACAGTGACGCCGTTCTTGAGTGCCAAGCCCGAACGCGGACGCACCTGGCCTTCGAAGCCTTGCGGAATTGCGAAGACGAGACCGGTTGGAACGGCGGCGCGTGCGCCCGGAAGAAGTTTCAAAGGCTCGTCGGCGGCAACTGCGGCGACGAGATCCATGCCCGCCGCGCCTGAAGTCGCATATTCCGGCGCAGGCAAATCCTTGCCGTGCTCGAGGCGCGTGAATTGAATTGCGCTCATCGCGCGCCTCCAGGTCTTGAACCACCAAGCGTTACAGCGATTCTTTTGACGAGCGAAGCTGCGACCGCTTCCTTGGTCTGCATCGGCCAGGGTTCGACGCCCGTCGCGGTCACGATGTGCACTTCGTTCGAGGCACCGCCGAAGGTCGCGGTACCCGTGGAGACGTCGTTCGCGACAATCCAGTCGCAGCCCTTTTTCATAAGCTTCGCGCGCGCGTTATCGATCAGGTTTTCCGTCTCGGCGGCAAAGCCGATGACCAGACGCGGCCGTAGATTCGAATGGCGCGAGATGGTGGCCAGAATATCCGGGTTTTCCGCAAACGAAAGCGAAGGCAATTTCCCGTCCTGCTTTTTCATTTTCTGCGCGGCTTCCTTAGTGACGCGCCAGTCGGCGACCGCTGCCGCGAAAATCGCAGCGTCCGCAGGCAGCGCGCCTTCGGAAGCATTCAGCATCTGCTCGGCGGTTTCGACATGAATCGTTTTCACGCCGGAGGGATCCGGCAGCGATACCGGGCCGGAAACAAGCACGACTTCCGCGCCGGCAATCGCCGCCATGCGCGCAAGCGCGTGGCCTTGCTTGCCGGAGGAATGGTTCGAGATGTAACGCACCGGGTCGATCGGCTCGCGCGTCGGACCGGAAGTCACGAGAATTTTCTTTCCCGAAAGCGCATCGCGCGCGGGCAGATCGAAAAGATTTTTCTCGATCGCCGCGACGATCGAAAGCGGTTCGCTCATGCGTCCGAGACCGCGCTCGCCGCTTTCCGCCATTTCGCCTGCTTCCGGTCCGGTGAAGACGACACCGTCGGCTTGCAGGCGCGCGAAATTTCTCTGCGTCGCCGCGTTCATCCACATCGCCGGGTTCATCGCGGGCGCAAGCAAGATGCGCCGCTCGGTGGCGAGCAGCACGGTGGAGGCGAGATCGTCGGCGCGGCCATGCACCATCTTCGCCATCAGGTCGGCGGTGGCAGGCGCCACCACGATGAGATCGGGTTCGCGCGCAAGCCGGATGTGGCCGATATCGAATTCGGCGGAGAGATCGAAAAGCTCGGTGAAGGGCCGCTCGCCCGCGACCGCGCCGACTGCAAGAGGCGTCACGAATTCCTGTGCCGCGCGCGTCATGATCACGCGCACTTTCGCGCCGCGCTCACGCAGGCGGCGGATCAGGTCGAGGCTTTTATAGGCCGCGATCCCGCCTGCGATGACGAGCAGAATTTTTTTGCCTTGTAGAGGCATGACTTACGCAAAACTCCGGGCCAGTACCGGAAACCGGCCCTATTATCAGAAACTCTCTGTATAATTGCATGAAGCATCAGGGCTGCCAAATGCCCATTGGAACAGCGTTAATAAGAGAGTGGGCTAGCGGAAAAGCCAGACTGCGAAGAGACCGGCAATCGCCCAGAGCGCGAGCGTGGTCCAGCGCCAGTGTTTCGCCTCGGCGCGGCCGATGGCTTCCACGGTTTCAGGCGCGAGCACGAGGCCTTCGCGGGTCTGCTCGTCGAAGCGCTCAAACGCGGCGGAAGCGCGCGTGATCAGTTGCGGCGCCTCGCCGACGATGCGGGCGATGCCGCCAAGTTCGCTCGCCGCGTTTTCGATGCGTCCGATCGGTCCAAGACGGCGCTCGATCCATTCGCGCACCACCGGCTCCGCGGTGGTCCACATATCGAGTTGCGGGTCGAGCGTGCGCGCGACGCCCTCGACCACGACCATGGTTTTCTGCAGCAGCAGAAGTTCGGGGCGCGTGCGCATGTCGAACAGTGACGTCACTTCAAAGAGAAGCGTTAAGAGCTTCGCCATCGAGATTTCATGCGCGGGCCGGTCGTGGATCGGCTCGCCGATCGCGCGGATCGCCTGCGCGAAGTCGTCGATCGAATGGTGCGCCGGCACGTAGCCCGCTTCGAAATGAATCTCGGCGGTGCGATACCAGTTCTTGGTAATGAAGCCGTAGAGAATCTCCGCGAGGAAAAGCTGCTCCTTCGGCCCGAGCCTTCCCATGATGCCGCAATCGACCGCGACGAGGTTGCCTTCCGCGTCGACGAAGAGATTCCCAGGATGCAGGTCGGCGTGGAAGAAGCCGTCGCGGATCGCCTGGCGCAGAAAACTCTGGATAATGACTTTGGAGAGCCGCACGAAGTCGTGGCCGGCGGCCCGCAGCCGCTCGCGGTCGTTCAGCGGAATGCCGTCGATCCATTGCGTGGTCAGCACCGTGCGCGCGGTGTGTACCCAATCGACGGTCGGCACGCGGAAATCGGGATCGTCCTTGGTGTTCTCGGCAAGCTCGGAAAGTGCGGCGGCCTCTAACCGTAAATCCATTTCCATCGTGACCGAGCGCGCAAGCGTCTCGACGGTTGCGACCAGCCGGAGCCGCCGCGCCTCCGGATCGCGCGCTTCCGCCATGCGCGCGGCAAAGAAGAAGGTCTCAAGATCGCGCCGGAAACGCGCTTCGATGCCGGGCCGGAGCACTTTGACCGCGACCGCGATTTTCTCGCCGTCTTTCATCAGTTCGGCTTTGTGCACTTGGGCGATCGATGCTGCAGCGACCGGCGCGCCAAAAGAGACGAACAATTCCGAGACCGGCTTGCCGAGCGCGTCCGCAATAATCTGTTCCGAGGTCGCCTGCGCGAACGGTGGCATCTTGTCTTGCAGGGTTTCGAGGTCGCGCGAAATCTGCGCGCCCACGACATCGGGCCGTGTCGCGAGAAAC
>JAKFYO010000138.1 GCA_021730825.1 Hyphomicrobiales bacterium | reverse complement strand
ACAAAGATCGCGGGAGCTCACGAAATCGCATTCTTCCCCCCGATGACGGGTGGCTAACGCCATGAGTGGCGAAACCGTTCGCATTACGCTGGAAGCCATCGACACCAACGCCGAGACAAAAGCCGTGAGCGAAGCGGGCGGCAATATCGGCGCAGTCGTGACGTTTTCCGGCATCTGCCGCGCCGATGAGAAAGGCGAGAAAATCGCGGCACTTTTTCTCGAACATTATCCGGGCATGGCAGAGCAGGAGATCGAAAGCCATGTCGAGAAAGCGAAGCAGCGCTGGCCATTGCTCGCGGCTTCCGTCGTACATCGCGTGGGCCGCATTGAGCCGGGCGAGACCATCGTCTTTGTCGCGACCGCAAGCGCACATCGCGAAGCCGCGTTTCAGGCGGCCGAATTCATCATGGATTACCTGAAGACCAGCGCGCCGTTCTGGAAACGAACCGAAGGCGGCGGCAAGGAAGCCTGGGTCGAGGCAAACGAAAAAGACGAGAACGCGCTCGAGCGCTGGAAATAAAAACGCTCTTTCGTCATGGTCGGGCTTGTCCCGACCATCCACGCCTTAACAACCTTGATGCCTTAAAGACGTGGATGCCCGGCACAAGGCCGGGCATGACGAATAAATTGTTGCCGCGAAAAAACCTACGCCGCTTTCTGTTTCGGCTGCACCGCTGCGGTGTAACCGTCCATCAGCGTCTGCGTGATTTTGCCGGGCGTGAAGCGCCAGTCGCCGATTTCGGAAACCGGCGTCACTTCCGCTGCCGTGCCGGTGATGAAGCATTCGGTGAAGCTGGAGAGTTCTTCCGGCTTGATGTGGCGCTCGATCACTTCGTAACCGTTCTGCTTGGCAAGGCCGATCACCGTGCGGCGCGTGATGCCGTCGAGGAAGCAGTCCGGCGTCGGCGTATGAATCTTGCCGTCCTGCATGAAGAACATATTCGCGCCGGTGCACTCGGCGACGTAGCCGCGATAGTCGTACATCATCGCGTCGGCATAGCCTTTGCGCTCGGCCTGATGCTTCGAGATCGTGCAGATCATGTAGAGGCCGGCAGCTTTCGCCTTGCACGGGATCGTCTTCGGGTCCGGGCGGCGATATTCGGCAACATCGAGACGAATGCCTTTCATCTTCTGTGCCGGATCGAAATAGCTCGGCCATTCCCAGGTCGCGATCGCGAGGTGGATTTTATTCATCTGCGCCGAGACGCCCATCATTTCGGAGCCGCGCCACGCGATCGGGCGCACGTACGCGTCCTTCTGGCCGTTGGTCGCAAGCACGAGCTTCTTCGCTTCGTCGATCTGCGCGACCGAATAGGGAATTTCGAAGTCGAGCAGTTCGGCGGACTTCTTCAGCCGCTCGGAATGCTCGGTGCATTTGAAAATTTCGCCGCCGTAAGCGCGCTCGCCCTCGAACACGGCGCTCGCATAGTGCAGGCCATGCGACAGCACGTGCAGGTTCGCGCTTTCCCACGGCACGAGCTGGCCGTCGTACCAGATTTTTCCGGGACGTTTGTCGAAGGTCTCACCGGCCATTGGCGTTGCTCCTCACACGCGAGCCTGTTGCGGCTCTCTTCTCGGGCTTTTGCCTCGCTGGCCGACACCCGTTATGTTTCGGCCAATGAGAGCGTTTCTCTCCGTCTCGCGCAATGATCGTAACGCGGCCACCGGGCCATTCGGTACGATCCTTTCGCAAAAACGGGCCTCTCGGTAACAATCAAACGAAAATAAGTCAATATGGCTGACGTAAACGTCTCATCGCTCGCTATTAGCCCGAAAGGCGCCGGGAAAACTGATGATTCTCAAGGCAATGAGGGCATCCCGGCAGTCGAACTGATCGAGCTTCTGTTCTTCGCCTATCGCGATTTCGTGGGCGACGCCGACGAATTGCTGGTCCGGCTCGGCTTCGGCCGGGCGCATCACCGCGTCGTGCATTTCGTGAACCGGCATCCCGGCATGCGGGTCGCCGACCTGCTCGAGGTGCTGAAGATCACCAAGCAGAGCCTCGGCCGCGTGCTGCGCGAACTCGTCGATAACGGCTACATCGAACAGAAGGCGGGCGCGACCGACCGCCGCGAACGCCTGCTTTATGTCGCGCCGAAAGGCGAAGAACTCGCGCGCCAACTCGTCGCGTTACAGACGCGGCGCTTCGCACGCGCGCTCAACGAATGCGGACCCGGCGCGCGCGCCGCCGCGCGCAAATTTCTCGCCTCCATGATCGACCCGGAACAGCGGGCCGAAGTCGAGCGGCTGATCGCAAACGCGAACGGCAAGAAGTGAGTGCCGCATGAACAAACCGGTCAAACCGCCCTCCGACGACGCACCGCATCTTCTCGTGGTCGATGACGACCAGCGCATCCGCGAATTGCTCTCGCGTTATCTCACCGACCACGCCTATCGTGTGACGACGGCGTCGGATGCCGCCGACGCGCGCGTGAAGCTCGGCGGCATGGCGTTCGACATGCTGGTGCTCGACGTGATGATGCCGGGCGAGACGGGGCTCGAGCTTGCAAAATCCATCCGCGAAAACTCCGACGTACCGATCCTGATGCTGACCGCGCGTGCGGAGACTTCCGACCGCATCGCCGGGCTCGAAGCGGGGGTGGACGATTATCTCCCCAAACCGTTCGATCCGCGCGAATTGCTGTTGCGCATCAACAGCATCCTGCGCCGCGCGGCGACGCCGGCGGTCCCCGCGGTGGAAATGGTGCGCTTCGGCGATTTCGAATTTCATCTGGAGCGCGGCGATCTCACAAGGAACGGCGAAGCGGTGCGCATCACCGATCGCGAATGCGACATGCTGCGTGTGCTTGCGCTGCGCACGGGCGACACCGTGCCGAGACAGGATTTGGTCGCGCCGGGCGGCGACGCATCGGATCGCGCGGTGGACGTGCAGATCAATCGCCTGCGGCGCAAAATCGAGAAAGACCCTGCCGATCCCGCTTACCTGCGCACCGTGCGCGGTGTCGGTTACCGGTTGCTGGTAACGCCGTGACCTCGATCGACGCAGGCATTCGCGGAATAAAATCGGTCTTCAACAGGATCACAGACGGTTACGACCGTTTCGGCACCTGGATGAATGCGCGCCTGCCGAAAGGTCTCTACGCGCGCACGCTTC
>JAKFYO010000212.1 GCA_021730825.1 Hyphomicrobiales bacterium | reverse complement strand
CGCCGGGAAATTGAACGGCGTAATGCCTGCGACCACGCCGAGCGGCTGGCGCATGGAATAGATGTCGATGCTCGGACCTGCGCCGTCAGTGAACTCGCCCTTCAGAAGATGCGGGATACCGCAGGCGAATTCCACGACCTCGACGCCGCGCTGAATGTCGCCCTTGGCGTCGGCAATTGTCTTGCCGTGTTCGCGCGCCAGCGTGTCGGCGAGGCTGTCGGTTTCCTTTGCGATCAGTTCGAGAAACTTGAAGAGCACGCGGGCGCGCCGCTGCGGGTTGGTCGCGGCCCAGCCCGGCTGGGCGGCTTTCGCGTTCTCGACGGCTCCACGCAAATCGGCCTTCGAGGCCAGCGCGACCTTGGCGATGATGTCGCCGGTCATGGGCTGGAAGACGTCGCCGGTGCGGCCTGATGTCCCTTTAACGTGCTTGCCGCCGATGAAATGACCGATCTCGCGCATGGTGCGTACCTCCCGAGAAGTGCAGCGTTTATCGCCGCTTCTGACCGTTTTTAACGGACCGTTAGGGTTGTCCTAGCGTAGCCCTTCGCCCTGCGAAAGGCCGCAGGTGACAAGCCTTTGATGCTGGAAAATCCGTGACTTAACGCCTTCTTAGGTGCGTCCGGCTAACCATCGTAACCCAAGAGTATTGCGGCCCAGAAGCGGCTCGCGCGTAACGGGAGAACCCATCCATGGATCTGGCAACGGGCGTAGGCCTGCTTATCGGCTTTATCGTTGTCATCGCGCTGATCCTGATGGGCGGTGACCTCGGCACCTTCGTCGACTCTCATGCCGCCATCGTTATTTTCGGCGGTTCAGCTGCCGCAACTTTGATCCGTTTTCCGCTGTCCTCGATCATGCATGGCCTTCCGCTCGGCGCGAAATACGCGTTCACGATGCGCCGCATGACGCAGTTGGAACTCGTTGACGAAGTTGCGCGCCTTGCCGAAGTAGCCCGCAAGGCCGGCCCGCTCGGTCTCGAAAAGGAAGAAGTCGAAGACGCCTTTCTCGCCAAGGGCGTACGCTATGTCGCCGACGGTTATGACTCCGCTTTTATCCGCGACGCGATGGAGCGCGAGCGTGAAACCTTTTTCATGCATCTCGACGAAGGCCAGAAGATTTATCGAGCCATCGGCGACTGCGCGCCCGCCTTCGGCATGGTCGGCACGCTGATCGGCATGGTGCAGATGTTCGCGAATATGTCGGACCCGTCGAAGCTCGGCCCGTTCATGGCGATCGCGTTGCTGGCTACGCTTTACGGCGCTGTGCTTGCGAACCTCGTCTGCTTGCCGATCGCGGACAAGTTGCAGGTGAAGCTGCACGACGAGGAAACCAACCGCACACTCATCATCGACGGCGTGTTGATGATCCGCGAAGCGAAAAGCCCCGCGATCGTGCGCGAAATGCTGGTCGCTTATCTGCCCGAGCGGCACCACGCTGCACCGGAGACCGCGCCGGCCTGACCGGCGGCGGTTGTGAGAGGCGAGTAGGCGTATGGGAGTGAAGCGCAGACATGGCGGGCACGCAGGCGGTCACGGCTGGTTCGTGACCTTCGCCGACCTGATGGCGCTGATGATGGCCTTCTTCGTCATGATCGCGGCCTATTCGACCATGGACAAAGAGAAGATGAAGCTGATGTCCGGCTCGATGCGCGATGCCTTCGGCACGCAGCGCGACAACCGCTTCACCGGCATGGTTGAGGTCGATGGTCTTCCGGTCCGCCCGAAGTTGCAGAATGCGAAGAAGGATATTCCTCCGGAAGAGACCAGCGAGACGCCAGGCAAGGACGAGCAGGATAACGATCTCATTTCAGGCCTGAAATCGATCAAGGACCGCCAGTTCGCGATGGCGGCCGCGAGCCTGCGTCAGGCGTTGCAAGACTTGCCGGAGATCACCGAGCTTTCGAAGCACATTATGTTCACCGAGACCAAAGAGGGTCTGAATGTCGAGATCGTCGATCAGGACGGACGCTCGATGTTTCCCGAAGGCGCGAAAGAACCGTACGAGCGCACGCGCAAGCTGATCGTTAAAATCGCGGAGTCGATCCGCGCCATGCCGAACCGCGTGATCGTCACGGGGCATACCGCCGCACTCCGTACGCCGCCCAAGGGCGATTACGGCGCTTTCGATTTATCGGCTGATCGGGCGAATGTGGTTCGTGGCATCCTGCAATCTTCGGGTGTTCGCCCGCAGCAGATTTCCATGGTCGCGGGCCGCGCGGACAGCGACCCGCTGTTCCCAGAAGACCCCTATATGGCGGCAAACCGCCGCGTGACCATCACGCTGATGAAAGAAGCGCCGGTCGCGCCGCCGAACATCCGTCCTTGACGGCTTGACCCAGGCAATCCGGCAACGCATCTAACGCTCGGTATTACGCGGAGCGTGTCATGGCCGATCCGGCGGTCGAAGATCTCACGGTAGAACAGGTCAAGGCAGGGCTTGAAGACGGCTCGATCCTGCTCGTCGATGTGCGCGAGCCGAATGAGCTTGCGGCCGAGCGCATTCCCGGCGCGATCGATTTTCCGCTCTCGACGTTCGATCCTGCCGCCTTGCCCGATCCGGAAGGCAAGCGGGTTGTGTTTACGTGCCGCTCCGGCCGCCGCTCGGTGACGGCATCCAAGGCCGCACAGGCGGCGGGACTCCCACACGATGCCCACATGGCAGGCGGAATTCTCGCCTGGAAGGAAGCCGACTTCGACACCGAAACCGGTTGATCCGCGCCTTCGCACCAGTTGAGAACTCTCGATTTGCCGACTAACGTCGCCCGAATTTCTTGCTCGGGAGACGCCGTCGATGTTGGGCCGGATTTTGAAAACTTCTGCGTTTGTTTTTGCGCTGCTTGCAGGCGCCGCGAGCGCACAGGAGCGCGTGGTCAACGTCTATAACTGGTCGGATTACATCGACCCGAAGGTGCTCGAAGAGTTCACGAAGGAAACCGGCATCAAGGTTCGCTACGACACGTTCGATTCCAACGAAATCGTAGAGGCAAAACTGCTCGCAGGAAAAACCGGCTATGACGTCGTGGTGCCGGGATCGACCGTGCTGCGTCGTCTCCTGTCGGTCGGCGTATTTCAGAAGTTGGACAAATCCAAGATTCCCAACCTTCAGCACGCATGGCCCG
>JAKFYO010000120.1 GCA_021730825.1 Hyphomicrobiales bacterium | reverse complement strand
ATTCCGCGATTGAAGAACAAATAAGCCAACAACGACGGAAACACCGTGATGTAGGCGAGGATCAGGAATGCCTTCGTGTCCAGCGTGAAGGTTAGCCCCATC
The DNA here is from genome assembly GCA_021730825.1 of Hyphomicrobiales bacterium. Classification (GTDB taxonomy): domain Bacteria; phylum Pseudomonadota; class Alphaproteobacteria; order Rhizobiales; family Xanthobacteraceae. The sequence goes on along the minus strand of JAKFYO010000120.1, from coordinate 3,047 downwards.
GCGATCTCTGCGGCATAGATCGGCGTCAACAAAACCGCGCCGACGCCGATGGTGAAGGCGAGGAACGAGATCGGGTGAATGTTCGGGCGGGTTTTGATCAAAGTCGCGTAGAACGAATAAACGATCTGCGCGCAAAAGAAGACGATGTCGCCGATGTTAAAGCGCAGGTCTTTCAATGCGCCGAGATCGCCGCGCGTGAGTATGACGAGCACGCCAAAAAGCGAAAGTGCGATGCCAAGCGTCTGCCACGCCGTCAGCCGCTCGCGATAAAGAATGAAGCTCCATCCCGCGACCAGAAGCGGGTGAACCGAGGTAATCAAGAGCGCGTTGATCGCCTGCGTATGCTGCAAGCCCCAATAGGCCATCACGTTGTAGATCGTGATGCCGGTGAAGGTGAGGATCAGCATCACCGGCAAGTACCGGCGGATCGTCGCCCAATCGCGCTTCAGGAACGGCCAGGCGAAAGCGATCAGGATCAGAAATGCGCCGACCCAGCGGATAAACGAGAGTGCCGCCGGCGGCACATGGCCTGCCGCGTATCTGCCGAGCACGATGTTGCCGGCCCAGAACAGCGAGGTCAGTGACAGCAGGAGATAAGGGCGGCTGAAAAAATTGCGGGCCAGAGACTGCATATGAAAAGAGCCGCCTTCGAATTGGAAGGCGGCTCTTACGAAAGCGGTCCCGGATGGTCAACGCACGAAGGCGCAGGGCGCCATGCAATGCGCGTATGCCGTTATTCTCCCGCTACCGGAAGGCTCGTATTCGCGTAAACGATGCCGCCATCGACCGCAATGGAATTGCCGACCACATAGTCGCCGGCACGCGAGGCGAGAAAAATCGCGATCCCCGCCATGTCCTCGTCGGTGCCGATGCGCCGCGAGGGAATGCGTTTGGCGACTTCCGCGCCGTGATCTTTCGCGGCTTTATTCATCTCGGATGCGAAAGCGCCGGGGCAGATCGCAGTGACATTGATATTGTCGCGGATGAGCTTCGCCGCCATGCGGCGCGTGAGATGGATCACCGCCGCTTTGCTGGCCTGATAGGAATAGGTCTCGAGCGGATTGACGGAGAGACCGTCGATCGAAGCGATGTTGATGACCTTGCCGGGGCGCTCTTTGGTCGCTGCTGCGCGCAATGGCTTGGCGAGCGCTTTGGTAAAGAAGAAGAGTGCCTTGACGTTCAGGTCCATCACCTTGTCCCAGCCGGCTTCAGGGAATTCGTCGAAATTCGCGCCCCAGGCAGCGCCTGCGTTATTCACGAGAATGTCGATCTTAGGCTCGCGCTTCATCAACTCAGTGGCGAGCGTGTTGCAGCCCTCGACCGTGGACATGTCGATCGGAAGCGCGATGCATTCGCCTTTGTATTTTGCGGTCAGTTCCTTTGCGGTTTCCTCGCAGGGGCCCGCCTTGCGCGCGGTGATGTAAACCTTCGACGCGCCGTAGGCGAGGAACCCGCCCGCGATCATCTTGCCGATGCCGCGCGAGCCGCCGGTCACGACGGCGATACGGCCGTCGAGCGAGAACATTTTTTCGAACATGAGAAGCCTCCCGGATTTCTTCTCAGGTTAGAGCGAGCGGGGGAGTGCGAGTCAACGATGAGGCGTGTTTCGCTATGCGGTTACGCGCGCAGCCGCACCGAAACAGGCGTCAGCCAAGGATCGACGAAATCGAAACCGTTGCCGTTCGCTGTTGTGCTCGTGCCTGCCGTTTCAAGCCGCGATTGAAGCGCCTGCAAAGAATTTGTGTCGGGTAGTTCGAACGTCATCAATGAAATTCCGGCGCTGTCAGGCGAGGGCAGAGGCCCGTTGCGGCTGTCCCATATGTTCGTGCCGAGGTGATGATGATACCCGCCGGCGGCAAGAAATTGTGCGCCTGGCAAAGTTGAGGTTGGCGCAAGGCCAACGACCTCGCTGTAGAATTTTCGCGCTTTCGCGAGATCGTCCACTTCAAGATGAATGTGCCCGATGCACGTTCCGGCTTTCATCGGCGCTTGTGCGAGCGCTTCCACGCCGGGTTGCGACAGCAGGCCATCAAAGTCGAGCGGGCGGTTCGCCATCTGCACTTGATCGCCATGCCAGACCCATTCTTCGCGCGGACGGTCGCGGTAGATTTCGATGCCGTTGTTGTCGGGGTCCCAAAGATAGATCGCTTCCGAGACGAGATGATCGGCGGCGCCAAGCTTGACGTTGCTGGCTGCGAGCCGCGCAATGGCGGCACCCAGCGCCGGGCGGTCAGGTACGAGGATCGCAATGTGATAGAGGCCGGTCTCTTTGTAGTTGCGCGGCGCGATGCCGGGCTGAAAATCGAGCCGCAGCACATCTTCCTCGCGCGTGCCGAGCACCGCGGTCGTGTCCGTTCGTTCGCGCAACACGAGCCCGACCTTGTTGACGTAGAAATCGAGCGCGCGATCCGCGCCGGAGACCCGGAGTGCCGCGGGCCCAAGCTGAAAGCCGTCCGGAAGTCTGTCGGTCATGGCTGCCTCATTTGATCAACAGATGGGTTCCACGGCGTTATGAACAAGCGCCCGTTCTGCATGGAATCCCTTGCAAATCGGCAACTTTGCTTCAGCTTGTGGATGCCCAAGCCCCGTTTTTCTTGCCTGACCCGGCCCGATTGGCTACGTATTTTTGCACACCCCGGCCAGCCTTGTGCCGGGGTTTCTATTGAGCGGCTTGGAGTAATTTCGGTGACGAATGTGGTGGTCGTCGGCTCCCAATGGGGCGACGAAGGTAAAGGCAAGATCGTCGACTGGCTCTCTGAGCAGGCCGACGTCGTGGTCCGCTTTCAGGGCGGCCATAATGCCGGCCATACGCTCGTCATCGGCGGCAAGACCTACAAGCTTTCGCTGCTGCCTTCCGGCGTCGTCCGTCCGAACAAGCTCGGCATGATCGGCAACGGCGTTGTGCTCGATCCGCACGCGCTGGTCTCTGAGATCGATCGCTTGACGGGGCAGGGTGTAGAAATTTCGCCGAAGAATTTGAAGGTCGCGGAGAATACTTCGCTGATCCTTTCGCTTCACCGCGAGCTCGACGGATTGCGCGAAGGCGC
>JAKFYO010000271.1 GCA_021730825.1 Hyphomicrobiales bacterium | reverse complement strand
AACCCGGCCAAAGGCCGGGCTTTCCGAAATTCTTGCGTTATTCCAGCGCGGGGTGCGTCAGCCGAGCTTCTTAACGCGCGCGGTAAGACGCGAAACGGTGCGCGACGCGGTGTTGCGATGAATAATCCCGTTCTGGGCCGCGCGCGCGAGCGCGGGTTCAGCGGCTTTCAGCGCTTCGCGCGCCAATTTCGCATCACCGCCGGTAATCGCTTCTTCGACTTTGCGCACGAGCGAGCGCATGCGCGAACGGCGATTGACGTTGATCGTGGTGCGGCGGGCGATTTTGCGCGACGCTTTTTTCGCAGAAGTCGTATTGGCCATGAAGCCTGTACCGTAAGTTTAGTTGTTCGATGACCAGACGCAGCGACAGAGGCCAGCCGCGTTTGGAGCGCGTTCCTATAGGCGGGCCTTCTACCCCCGTCAATCAAAGAATAGCCGCCAAAATCGCTATATTTTACCGGTGTTTGAACGCCGGCGGGCGCTTCGAAACGAAGGCGTTCATGCCCTCCTTCTGGTCGTGCGTTCCGAACAGGGACTGGAACATGCGCCGCTCGCCCCGGATGCCCTCGGCAAGTGTCGTCTCATAAGCCCGCTGGACGCATTCCTTGGCGGCCATGACCGCAGGCAATGACAAGGCCGCGATGCTCTCCGCGACTTTCAACGCTTCGGTCTTGAGATCAGCAAGCGGGACGATGCGGGCGACAAGCCCTGCGCGTTCGGCCTCCTCCGCACCCATCATGCGGCCGGTCAGCACCAACTCCATGGCTTTGGCTTTGCCGATAATCCGCGTCAGGCGCTGCGTGCCGCCGGCGCCGGGAATGACGCCGAGCTTGATCTCCGGCTGACCGAATTGCGCATTGTCGGCCGCAAGAACGATGTCGCACATCATTGCGACCTCGCAACCGCCGCCCAGCGCATAACCGGCTACCGCCGCAACCAGCGGTTTCCGGAAGCGGCTCATCCGATCCCAGGGTGTGATGAAGTCGTCGACATAGGTGCCCGGAAATTGCAGCGGCTCCATCTCCTTGATGTCCGCGCCAGCGGCGAAGGCCTTGTCCGAACCCGTGATCAAAACGCAGCGGATGTTCTGGTCGGTTTCCCAGCCTTCGAGTACGCCATTCATTTCCTTGAAGAGCTGGGAGTTCAGCGCGTTCAGCGCCTTCGGGCGGTTCAGCGTGATGATGCCGACATTGCCCTTGGTTTCGACCAGAATTGTTTCGTAAGACATGACGGTTCCTCCAACTTCTAATTTCGTAGCCAAGGCCAAAGGCGCCCGCAATCTCAGCGCTGACAGACCGGACAATAATAGGTCGAGCGCGCGTTCTGGACGATTGCCTTGATCGTACCCTTGCAGCCGCGGGTTGGGCATTTCACGCCTTCGCGGTCATAAACCCGGAAACGATGCTGGAACATGCCAAGATCGCCGTCGGTCTTCTTATGATCCCGGAGCGAAGAGCCGCCCGCCTCGATTGCGGCGGTAATCACCTTTTTGATCGCAGGGACGAGACGTTTCGCGGCCTCGGTTGGTCCACCTTTTCTATCCGCCAGTATGCCGGCCGCCTTCTTCGGCGAAAGGTGCGCCAGATGCAGCGCTTCAGAGACATATATATTGCCAAGGCCCGCCACGATGCGTTGGTCGAGAAGTGCTGCCTTCAAGCTCGTTTTCCGCCCCAAGCATTTCGCTGCCAGATAGGCCGCGCTCAATTCCTCGCTCAACGGTTCAGGCCCGAGGCCCTTAAAGAGCGGGTGATCGGCAAGCTTCGCGGTGTCGCTCATTAACATCGCGCCGAAACGGCGCGGATCGTTGAAGGTCACGGTCGCGCGCGGACTCATGTGAAACACGACATGGTCATGGTTCGACGCTTTCGCCCGTGGATACATGAACTCGCCGGGCGAGTTTTCCTCGTTGCCAAGTAGCACGCGAAACGAGCCAGACATCCCAAGATGCATGATCAGGGTCTCGTCGCGCTCGAGATCGGCCAGGAGATATTTCGCGCGACGGCGCAGACGCTCGATCTTCCGGCCCTTCATGCGCTCGGCGAAATGATCGGGCAGCGGCCAGCGTAGATCCGCTCGCCGCGCCTCCAGCCGCTCGACCACGGCCCCTTCCATCACGGGAACAAGGCCCCGGCGCACGGTTTCGACTTCAGGTAATTCGGGCATCCGGTAACGCTGTTTTTGCGAGGCTTGCTCAGGTGATAGCGAAAGGGAAAGCCCCGCGCTATGGTCCCGCGCATTCCGGGAACACCATGAATACGAACGAGAATTCGACCCATTTCGGCTTTCGCGACGTGCCGCTGACCGAGAAGCAGCGCATGGTCGACGAGGTCTTTCATTCGGTCGCAGGCCGCTACGACCTGATGAACGACCTGATGTCGGCGGGCATGCATCGCGCGTGGAAAGACGCGCTGGTCTCGAAGCTCCGGCCGCCGCTGGATGCGCGAAAATTCTTCGTGCTCGATGTGGCGGGCGGCACCGGCGACATCGCGTTTCGCATTGTCGAGGCCGGCGGCGACGGGGTCGCAGTCACGGTTGCCGATATCAACGGCGAGATGCTGACGGTCGGCCGCGAACGCGCAGAGGCGCGCGGTATCGGTCATTCGGTGCGTTTTGCGGAAGCCAACGCGGAGTCGCTCCCCTTCCCGGACAAGCATTTCGATGCGGTCACCATCGCATTCGGGATCCGCAACGTGCCGCGCATTCCGGTCGCGCTCAAAGAAATGTTCCGCGTCATGAAAACCGGCGGGCAGTTTTTCTGTCTCGAATTCTCGAACGTCGATCTGCCGGGGCTGGATGCGGTCTATGAGGCCTATTCTTTCCGCGCGATTCCGGAGATCGGCCGCTTAGTCACCGGCGACCGCGAGGCCTACCAGTATCTCGTGGAATCGATCCGCAAGTTTCCGGACCGCGACGCCTTCGCCAAACTCGTGCGCGACGCAGGCTTCTCGCGCGTGCAGGCAACCGCGATGAGCGGCGGCATCGTGGCGCTGCATTCCGGCTGGAAGCTCTGAAGTTGTTTTCCTCTTTGGTTCACCTTTTCCGTCTTGCCCGTGCGGGCTTTGTATTCGCGCGCGAGGGCGTGCTGGCGCTGATCGATCCGGTGATGCTGCCGCCCGGCGCGGCACCCTTGGTCCGGATCGCGCGGCTCTT
>JAKFYO010000265.1 GCA_021730825.1 Hyphomicrobiales bacterium | reverse complement strand
GGTGCTGCCGGTTTCGGTCATCGTCGGGCAGCCGATCTCGCATCGCATCGATCACATGCTGAGCGGCGTGCGTGCCGAAATTGCGCTGAAGATTTTCGGTGACGACCTCGACGCGCTTCGCCGCATTGCCGAAGAGATGCGCGGAAAAATCGCGGCTATTCCCGGCATTCGCGATTTGCAGGTCGAGAAGCAGGTCTTGATCCCGCAACTCGAAGTGCGGGTCGATTACCAGAAGGCGGCGCTCTACGGCGTTCAGCCTGCGGCCGTCGTCGAGCAGATCAGCCGGCTATCCAGCGGGCGAGTGGTGTCGCGCGTGATCGACGGCTACCGCCGCTTCGACGTCGTGTTGCGCCTGCCTGAGCGCATGCGGACGACACAAGGGTTGGGCGATCATCTGATCCAGACGCCGAACGGATGGATTCCCGCGCGGCAGATTGCGGAAATCCGCGAGACTGACGGGCCGAACCAGATCCTGCGCGAGAACAGCCGCCGCCGCATTGTCGTGTTTGCGAACACCGACGGATCGGATGCTGCCGGGATCGCGGAAGCCGTGAAACGGCAAATTGAAACGACGAAATTGCCGGAAGGGGTGTTCGTGAACCTCGAAGGCAATTTCGAAGCGCAGGCCAATGCCAGCCGCAAAATTGCCGGGCTTTCGCTCATTTCGCTGCTTCTAATCTTTGCCGTGCTCTATAGCCGCTACCGCTCCACCGCGCTGACGCTGATTATTCTCGGCAGCATTCCCTTTGCGCTTGTCGGCAGCGTTGCCGCATTGTGGATCGCGGGATTGCCGCTTTCGGTCGCTTCCATGATCGGCTTCGTGACGCTCACCGGAATTGCGACACGAAACGGAATTCTGAAAATCAGCCACTACATCAACCTCTCGCTCCGTGACGGCATGGAGTTCGGGGAAGCGCTGATCGTGCGCGGCACATTAGAGCGCCTGACGCCTGTCCTAATGACGGCGCTATCGGCGGGTGTCGCGCTGCTGCCGTTGATGATCGATGCAAGCTCGCCCGGAAAGGAAATCCTGCATCCGGTCGCGATCACGATCTTCGGCGGGCTGGTGAGTGCCACCATGCTCGACGCAATTCTCACTCCGCTTTTATTCCGGAGGTACGGCCGCGCACCGCTTGAGCGGTTGCGCGAGGAATTCAAACAGACGGTTGGGAAGCCGTCGGAGGCATTCTAGGAACCATGAAGGAGATGACGATGCATACTCGTAAATTCGCTTTTGCAATTCTCGGCACGGTGATGATCGCAGGGGCCGCACTCGCGCACGATCCAAAGCCAAAGCATGGCGGCCAGATTGTCGAAGCGGGCGACTATCATGTCGAAGCAGTGGTGAAAGGGACCGCGCTCGAAGTTTTCATCTATGGTCACGACGACAAGCCGGTCGTTGCCAGCGGTTTCAAAGGCACTGCGGTTCTTGTCGTTAACGGAAAGCCGGTGCAGGTTACGCTCGCGCCGCGCGACGGCAACGTGCTCACCGGCACTTCGGCGGCCGAACTTGCAAAACCAATTCGTGGTGCGATCCAGATCACGAACGCCAAGAACAAGACGGTGCAGGCAAAGTACTGAGCGGAAGCGTCACGCAACTTTCTCACAAAAGCGTTTGACGCCGCCCCGGCGACCTGCCAAGTTAGTTGCAAGTAATTCGCAACTAGGGGAATGCGATGCCGGGGCGGCGTAGTTTGCTTTTAGCGGGCGCGATTGCGCTTGTGGGTGTCACGGGCGCGTTCGCGGCCGACGACGAAGACAAGCGCACCGCCAAGGCGTTGCAGGACAACTCTTTCCTGATCGAAGAAGCCTACAATCAAGAACCCGGCGTCGTTCAGCACATTCTCTTGATGCGAAAGCAGGGGCGCGACTGGAATCTCGCTTTCACGCAGGAATGGCCGCTCTTCAGCCAGGAGCACCAGTTCTCTTATTCAATCCCTTATGCGCGGCTGCGCTCGGGCGGCCAGCGCGCAAGCGGCGTCGGCGATGTTTTTCTGAACTATCGCTACCAGGCCTGGAGCGAAACCATGAACCGGCCGGCGTTCGCGCCGCGCTTCAGCTTCATCGTTCCGTCCGGCGACGAAACGCGCGGGCTTGGCGACGGCTCGAACGGCATGCAAATCAATCTGCCGTTCTCGAAGATCGTGAGCGACCGCGTCTCGCTGCATGCGAACGCCGGCTATACCCGCATGTTCGATATCCAGAATTTATCGACGAACAGCTATTTCCTCGGCGGCAGCATGATCTATGCGGCAACCCGAGAACTAAATTTCATGTTCGAGGTGATTCACGACTGGGAGCAGTCGGTCGATACCGGCGCCATCGTGCGCGACAAGACGCTGACCATCTCGCCCGGCCTGCGTTACGCGTTCAATCTGGATGCGGGACAGCTCGTGCTGGGCGCGGCCGCGCCGATTGCGTTCACGAGCGGCCAGCCGACGAGCTACGGCGCGATCCTGTATCTCTCGTTCGAGCACAGCTTCCTCGCCAAGAAATAAGGCGATACGCCCGCACTTTCGGTCCGGCGCCATGGACGATAAGAAGGTGAATGCGCTGGAAGCGATTCATCCTGTTCTGGGTATGCGCTGCATTCGCGGTGCAGCCGCTTTATGCGCAGGACACGTCTGCGAGCTTTCGCAGCTTTCTTTCCGCACTCTGGCCTGACGCTCAGAAGCGCGGCGTTTCGCGCGCGACTTTCGACGGCGCCATCCGCGGGATTGCGCCCGATGAAGAAGTGCTCCGCCTCACGAAGAGCCAGCCGGAATATATCCGCCCGATCGGCGACTACCTGAAGAACCGCCTGACCGCGAACCTCATCGCAAGCGGGAAACGCCACGCCGAAAAGTGGGCGGAGACGTTGTCCGCCGTCGAGAAGAAGTACGGTGTCGACAAGGAAATCATCGTCGCGATCTGGGGGTTGGAAACCGGCTACGGCTCTTTTTCCGGCGGCAAAGATGTAATCCGCTCGCTCGCGACACTCGCGCATGCGCGCTATCGCGACGACTTTTTCCGCAACGAATTGCTCGCAGCGCTCGAAATTCTCGAGCAGGAGCACATCACGCGCGACAAGATGAAGGGCTCCTGGGCCGGAGCGATGGGACAGGCGCAGTTCATTCCTACGAGCTTCCTGAAATTCGCGGTCGATTTTCCGGCGA
>JAKFYO010000231.1 GCA_021730825.1 Hyphomicrobiales bacterium | reverse complement strand
CGCTCCTGAAATCCGAGAACGCCTACTGATGGCCGGCACGGCGACAGTCTCGCCTGCGCTGATAATTTCGCCCGCGCGTGCGGTCGAACGATTACGCCATCTGATGCTCTGGATGGCGGGCTTTTCAGGCGCCTTCGTCTTCACCGAGCCTTCGCCCTACGAAATCTTCGCCTCCGCCGCGATCTTCGTTTTCTTCGCAAGCGGGCTTGCGCTTCGCCGCGGACACATTCCACTGCTCTTGCTGCTCGTCGCCTACTGCTTCGGCTTGTCGATCGCAGTGATCCCCGTGGTTGCCGAGAATAAGACCGCGCTCTGGGTTGCGGTTTCGTGGTTTCTCGCAGCGACAACGCTCTTCTTCGCCTGCGCGATTGCAGAAGACACCGAACGCCGGCTGAAAATCCTCATGAGCGGCTATATGGCAGCCGCCATCGTCTGCTCGCTGATTGCAATTCTCGCCTACTTCCGGCTGATCCCCGGCGCAGACTCGTTCCTGCTTTATGGCCGCGCCAAGGGCACCTTCAACGATCCGAACGTGATCGGCCCGTTTCTGGTGCTGCCGGGTCTGCTCGCGATCAGGCGTGCGCTTTCGTTCCGCATGAAGGATCTCGTGATCGGCGGCGCACAGGTATCGATCATCGCGATTGCGGTCCTGCTTTCGTTCTCGCGCGGCGCCTGGGGCCATTTCGCCGCCTCCGCAGTGATCTTCATCGGGCTGCTTTTCGTCGTCAGCAACGATCCGCGCGAACGCACGCGCATCGTCGCAGCGACCGTCGCTGGTTTCGCGCTGCTCGCGTTAATTCTTGCGGCGCTTCTGTCGATGCAGGGCGTGGGCACGCTTTTCACGGAGCGCGCGACACTCGATCAGTCTTACGACAGCGGTCAGCTCGGCCGCTTCGGCCGGCACGCGCTAGGCTTCATGCTCGCACTCGACACGCCTTTTGGCCTCGGTCCATTCCAGTTCGCGAAGATATTCCCGGAAGATCCGCACAACGTATATCTCAACGCCTTCATGACCGGCGGCTGGCTCGGCGGCATGAGCTACATTCTCTTCGTCGTGATGACCGTGTGGGTCGGCATCAAGGGCGCACTGCGCGCGACCCCGTGGCGGCCGGTGCTCCTGGCGGTGTGGGCGACCTTCATTGCGGTGACCGGCGAAGGCGCGATCATCGACACCGATCACTGGCGCCACTTCTGGCTGCTCGCCGGTCTGCTCTGGGGCGGCGCGATTGCAGCACAGCGCTATCGGCTTGAAATTCCACTGAGTTCCGCGGCAAAACAGCCGCCCGAAATGGCCGAGCCGTCGTTGCAGCGCAAGAGACCGATCACTATAGTCCGCGCCTTGTCGGAGCGTGGCGCAGCCCGGTTAGCGCACTAGTCTGGGGGACTAGGGGTCGTGGGTTCAAATCCCGCCGCTCCGACCATTTCTATTCATGTAGGCTGGATATCGGTGCCGAATTGCTGCGCGGCTTTCTTGACCCTGTAAAAACCCCTCGCTAGCTTCGGAAATTACTGGGCCGCTTCTTCGAGGGTATCTTGACGAAATTATTGTGTGCTTTCGCGGCCGTGCTCGCGGCAAGTGCAGTTATTCTGTTTGCAGCTCCGGCTGAATCGCAAGGCGCTTGGAAATGCAGTGCGACGGGACTGATTAGCGGCAGCTACGACGGCGGCTCCAGCGCCTATATACATCTGCAAGGTTTTCCGTCAGGCGGCAGCTACGCCGTTACGAAAAACGGAAATGTTGCAACCGGCGTGACCGCGAACGGTACGCGCTTCACCTGCCGACGCTGACTTCATACCTTGCTAGACCAATGAAAATAAGAACTTTGGCGCTATTCGGTGTCGCAGCCTTCATGGGTAATACCTTCACGCCTGCGAACGCTGCATCCGTAAACTGTCCGCCCAGCAACAACCATCCGGTATGTGTTGCAAACTATACATCGTACCCGCGCGGCTCTTTGAGGGAAGGTCAGCGGTCGAGCGGCACTGCCATTGTGAACGGAAAAACCGTGAACTGGGTTTGCCTTGGCGGAACGAAATCCTCTCCGCGCGTTTGCAGTTACTGACAAGCCATCGGCGCGCAAAGTTCGATATGGAACGAAGGTTACAACGTTCTGATACATAAGTAAAAAATCACTATTTCCCGTAGTCCGGGCACTAAGAATCGTAGGTTCAAATCCCGCCGCTCCGACCATTATTTCCAGCGCCGATGGGTCGCGGTGCATCGCCGTCAAATTTCGTTATGAAGACAGGCGATGAGCAATCACGCGGGCGGCGGCCGCATTAATTCCGCACTTAGACGGTTCCTCGATAACGAAGCTTCCGGCGGTATATTACTGATGGCTGTCGCGGCGCTCGCAATCGTCGTCGCGAATTCGCCGTTCGCGCCACAGTATTTCGCAGCGCTGAAAACCTATCTCGGCCCGCTCAGCCTGTTGCACTGGATCAACGACGCGCTGATGGCAGTCTTCTTTCTGCTGGTCGGCCTCGAGATCAAACGCGAGATGCTGGACGGACAGCTCTCCACCTGGAACCGCCGCATATTGCCGGGTGTCGCAGCGCTCGGCGGAATGGTTGGACCGGCGCTGATCTATGTCGCATTCAACAGTTCCGATCCAACCGCGCTTCGCGGCTGGGCGATTCCGGCTGCGACCGATATCGCCTTCGCGCTCGGCGTGCTTTCGCTTCTCGGCTCCCGCGTGCCGGCGTCCCTGAAAGTATTTCTTGCTGCACTCGCGATCATCGACGATCTGGGTGCCGTCGTCATTATCGCATTTTTCTATACCGCCGATCTCTCCGCAGTTTACCTGCTTGCCTCGGCTGCGATTATCGCGGCGCTGTTTCTGCTCCATCAGCGGCGCGTGAATACGCTGGTGCCTTATCTGGTATTGGGCGCTTTGTTATGGATCTGCGTCTTGCGCTCAGGCGTTCACGCCACGCTCGCGGGCGTAATCCTCGCTTTATTCATTCCAATACAAACGACACCTGCAAAACCTGAGGCCTCAGAGGCGGCTTCTCCGCTGCATCGTCTCGAGCATTCGCTGCATATTCCGGTCGCGTTTATCATCGTGCCGATTTTCGGCTTCGCAAACGCGGGGGTTTCGTTCGCGGGAGCATCTCTTGCGCTCTTGAAAGACCCGCTGATCGTTGGCATCGCGCTTGGTC
>JAKFYO010000134.1 GCA_021730825.1 Hyphomicrobiales bacterium | reverse complement strand
CCCCGCCGAACTGCCGCCACAGGATTACGTGATCTGCGCGCTGAAGGCCCATCAGGCATGGGAAGTCGCGGATAAACTGGCGCTCCTGTTCGGTCCCGAGACCGCGGTCGTCACCATGCAGAACGGCCTGCCCTGGTGGTACTTCTATGGCTTCGAAGGCCAGTACGCGAACCGGCGGATCGAGAGCGTCGATCCGGGCGACCGGCAGTGGCAGGCAATTACGCCCGAGCGCGTCATCGGCTGCACGGTTTATCCGGCCGCCGAAATCGAAAGCCCCGGCGTGATCAAGCACATCGATGGCGACAAGTTTGGTTTGGGCGAGCCGACGCGCAAAGTCACCGAGCGCATTACGAAGCTTTCCGAGATGATGACCAAGGCCGGGCTGAAAGCGCCGATCATTCCCGAGATCAGAAACGACATCTGGCTGAAGCTCTGGGGCAACCTCTGCTTCAATCCGATATCGGCATTGACCAAGGCGACGCTCGATGTGGTTGCGACCGACCCCGGTACGCGCGCGCTCTCGCGCAATATGATGCTGGAAGCCGAGAAGATCGGACGGCGAATTGGTGTCCACTTCCGCGTCGATGTCGATCGCCGCATCAATGGCGCCGCTCGCGTCGGCGCGCATCGCACCTCGATGTTGCAGGACGTCGATAAGGGCCGCCCGATTGAGTTGGACGCCCTCCTCACCTCGGTACAGGAGCTCGGCAAACTCGCCGAAGTCGAAACTCCGCATATCGACGCCGTGCTGGCACTCACGCAGCAGATGGGCCGCGTCTCCGGAATTTACCCTGTATTCCCTGAAGAAAAGGCGTCCACGCAGGACGAGCGGGTGGATTAACCTTCAAAACGCCCGCGAAAGTAATTTCGCAGGTGTCATTGAATTGTCGCAAACCGCGCCTATATAGCTCTCATCGGACTTCGGAGAGCCTAGCCCCTCACCACGGATGTACTGGGAGGCGGTGTAAAGCGAAGACACGAAGACTGGTTGGCCCGCCCGGCAGAAATGTCCGGCGGGTTTCGCTTTTTTAAGGGCCTTTTGCTTCGCTTTTATTGTTTCGGAAGCGCGCCAAGCTGCGTGAGCAGCGCCTTCGCAATCGCCGTGCGCGCGGCGACATGTTTTTCCTCGTTAGGATCGAGGTTCAGTGCAAAGATATAAGTTTCCTCTCCCCGCTCGACCCAGCCGACAAACCAGCCGATCTTGTCGTCGCCCGACGGAATCCATCCGGTTTTACCGCGCAGCGTAGCGTTGCCGATTTTTTCCAAGAACATCATCTCTTTGACGATCTCGGCACTCTTCGGGTTTACCGGCAGCTTGCCGATATAGAAGCGCTCGAGAAATTCTACTTCCTGTAGCGCTGAAATCCGCAGTTTTCCGTCCAGCCAGAACGAATCCTCGTTGCCGCCGATATTGCGGTTGCCGTAGCCGAATTGCGAAACGTAAACGCGCATCCGCGTGGCGGTGATCTCGCGTGCGATTGCCTGAAACACCCAGACCGCCGACGCTTTGAAAGCAGTTGCGGGCGTGTGGTCTTTGTTCCATGCCTCGATTTCACGCTTCGTACCGTCCCATTTAAAAACGGGATGGTTCGCGTCCTTGATCACGCCCGTCTCCAGCGCGATCAGCGCATTCGGGATCTTGAAAGTCGAAGCCGGCAGGAAAGCTTTCGTATGCCGCTCGGCATTCACCACCGTGACGCGGTTCTTCTTCATGTCCAGCATGACGAAGGTGCCGTCGGTGCCGATATCCTTGAACGCTTTCGCAAGATCGTCGCGCACGACGGTCTGCCGCTCTGGCGTTTGCGCGAGCGCAGGCAAAGCGAGGAGAAGCGCAAGGAAGGAGAGTAGAAATTTCATTGGACCTGATCTTGATGATTCAGATGGCGGAAATCCGGCGCATCACTTGTCGCATTGCGCTTCGGCCACGGCGCAAGCCAGCCCGCCATCCTTGCATCGCAAGACCGAACGATCCCGGGCCTTCTTTTCTTCCTTGAAGACAGCCCAGCCGGCCCACTGCCCTTTAGCGTCGAGCGCAACTGCAACACAGCTACTCTTGAAAGACTCCACGACTCTGCAGCGACCTACGGAGACCCTGCTCTTTTTTGCGGAGTCTTTCCCCGCCTCAAGTATTTTCTTCACCGCCTCCTGGCATACGGCCATCGCTTCCTTGCGTGCGTCTTCCGCAGTAGCGGCGTTCACATTTATGCCGTAGGTGAAGCCTTTGCCGAGGCCTTGATCCGGAATCGCCACCGCAAGCGCGCCTTCCGCACAAACTGGAGAGCTAAACACCGCTACCAGAAAGGCAACCGCCAGAATCGTCTTCTTCATCGCATGTTCCATCGGCTCACGAAGGCTTCGCCACCGCATTCTTGTTGAACTGCCAGATCGCAATCGCAATCCCGAGCGCGGAAACGCCGCCGAGCAGGATCGCGAGCGGATTGGGGCCAAGCCGTTCGAAAAACTGCGTGTAGAAATGAATGGCCCCGAACACCGCGCAGACATTCACGACCCAGCGGCGGTCGTTCCTCATCGCCCAGACCGCGAAAGCGATCAGCGCAAGCGCCCAGCCGATTACGAAAGCGATGCGCGGAATGAAGATGACGTTCTCCTTGGTGCGGCCGAACAGTGGAGATAGCTGCTCCAGCCGGTCGCCCCAGAGCGAACCGATCCAGAACCCGAAATTGACGAGCAGGATCGAAACCCGTGCTGCCATCAGCGAAAGCCGCTCATACGCGGCGCTAACCATCAGCGACACCTGATAAGCCGCAAGCGTGATGAGGCTGAAGGCGATGATGGTGAGCGTCGGCTCCTTGATGCCGAGAAAATAGCTCGCATGGAAGTAACCGGTGCGTGCGCCGAGCACGGACGAAAGCGCCATGATCGCAAGCGCCATAAGAAGCCCGCTCTTTGCGATGACGGCCGCGACCGCAAAGCCGATCGCGCAGCCGAGAAATGCCCAGATCGACCCTTCGGTCATGTAGACGATGCCGCCACCGAGGCCGAGCGCGCCAAGAATGATGCAGATGTTGCCAAGCACGCCCCATTCGAGCGGAGAGCGGTGCAGGATCAAAAGACCGAGGCCAAGCACGACCGCGCCGAGAATAATTCCGGTCATCGCATCGGGCACGAGCGCAATCGCGCCGACCGCGACTGCAATCACGC
>JAKFYO010000139.1 GCA_021730825.1 Hyphomicrobiales bacterium | reverse complement strand
CGGCGTGCGATTGAAGATATCTGCCGCATTGATCAGGACGCGCGGCCTCGCCTGCGCTGCATAGGCGGAGAAAGTCGCGCCATCGAAGAGGTTCTGACTGAGCCAGCGCGGCAAATGCGTCGCGTCGTTAACGCCGCCCGAAAGCCCGCGCACGAGATTGCCTGGCGTGATGCTTGTTGAAAGCGCATCGCTTTCGACATTCTTCAGGAGAAAGCGCTCCCGGAAATCCGTGAGCGTCGCGCGCTTCTTCAAGCCGAAATAAGCGGCGGTGATCGAGCCTCCCGAAACGCCGCTTACGAAATCGACTTCGTCGAGGATCGGTTGCGGACCGCGTGAAGTCGCGATCTGGAACCGGTCGAGCCCGCGCAATACGCCGAATGAATAAGCGGCTGCGCGCGTTCCTCCGCCGGAAAAAGACAGCACGACGAGATTTTCGTCGGCCTCGGTGATCGGCGGCGCATTCTGTTCCGCCACGATCGTGGCAAGCGGCGCATTCAGCGGCTCGTTTACCGGGATATTGTGGACCGAGCAGCCAGCCGCAAGCAGCACGAACCCCGCCGCAAGCGAACCTGCCCTCACCACGCGAACGCTACGCCACACCTCGATGCTCCACCGCTGTCCGGTTCCCGACGCTAGCACGGCGCGCGATTGAAAGGGTTAAAGGTTCCCGCTTGCGGGAACTAAGCGTGATGGCAAGGCGTTATCGTGACACACATAAGGAGATTGTCATGGCCCGTGCCCGGAAGAAAAAAGCGAAGCCGGCGCGCAAGCGCACCGCGCAGCGCCGCAGGACTATCGCGCAGCAGTCGAGCAATGGCTGGCAGATCGGTGCCGGTGTTCTCGCCCTCGCCGTGATGCTAGCCGCCGCGATTTACGCGGTCACCTTGAATGACGGCGCTCGCACCACCGTCGCGAACTTCGTCGACCGGATCGAAGTACCGCAATCGGTGAAGGACTTTCCCGACAAGGTGAAGCAGAACCTGCCCGAAATGCCTTCGCTGACAGATTCGTCTGGAGCAGATTCATCCGCGACCGGACGCTAACGCAAGCGCTCCCGCGCAATAAGTAAGTACGACGCGGGACACAAGAAGGCCGCCTGCCAGCTCACGCGGCCTTTTTGCATAGGCAAAGCAGCTTATTGAAGCGGCGCTTCGCCCACTTCGAATGAAATCGTGGCCACGACACCCTTGGCGGGCGCGCTCACCGTGCGAAATTCGCCGCGCGTGTTTTCGCGAAACGATTTCACCATCAGATCGCCGATTTTGCCGGGCATGGGCCAGGTAACGCCATCAGGCAAGCCCGCTCCGTTATCCTCGACGGCGACAATACAAAGCGTACCTTTGCGCTCGCAGCGGATAGTGACCACGCCGCCATTCATGCCGAACGCATATTTGAACGCGTTGGTAATCAGCTCGTTCACAACGAGCCCAACCGACATCGCGCTTCGCATCGGGACCAGAACGCTTTCGAGTTTCAGTTCCAGCCGCACGCCGTCAGGTCCATGCCCTTCCATCACCGCGTTCGCGATCTTTCCGATATAGGCCGCAAGATCGATGTGAGAGTCTTCCGGCCGTTCGGAGAGCGATGTGTAAAGGATCGAAAGCGCGTCGATCCTGCGCGCGAGACGATTGAAATCGACATTATCGCCGCGCGAATGTTGCCGGGCCTCGAGCCGGATCAATGCCACGACCATTTGCAGATTGTTTCGCACGCGATGCTGCAACTCGCGCAGGAGCATGTCTTTGTCGGCGAGCGATTGATGGAGCTTCTCCCACTCGGTGCGATCGCGGTCGGTGACATCTACCAGCGCAACGATGCTGTAGCTCTTTCCGCTTTCTTCGCTTTCGATCAGCCCGGCATAAGCCTCGACTGTCTTCTTCGTCTGCAAATCCGTAAAGCGTCCGAGAAAGTCTTCGGCAGAGGCGACGGCTTCCGTAAGCGTCCGTGACGTTTCCGTTTCATGACGAAACGCCGATAGCAAAGACCAATCCTTACCTTGAAGCGTTGCCGCGTCGGCGCCTATCAGCGCGGCAAAAGCCGCGTTCGCATACCAGATGCGATGAGCCTCGCCATCCAGCCGCGCAAGCGAAAGCGCAATCGGAAACTGATCGAGGATCGGACGGAACTCGTCGTTTTCGATCGCGCGAGCCACTTCGGGCGATGCAACGATCTCTTCTGCCGAGGCCGAAGCGGTCGCAGATTCGTCTCCGGAAGTCGGCATCGTCCCCCCAAGTCCTCGATTTGACTATCGCGCCTTATCCCGTGCTTGCGTCCTGATCAAGGCGAAAACCGATGGAACTCAGCGCCACCACTTATCGGGAACCATGCGCGGACCCGCAGCCTGCTCGATCACGTGCGATAGCGCGAACAAATCTTCTTCCCCGAAAGGCTTGCCGATGAGCTGAAGACCGAGCGGAAGGCCATTGTGATCGCGGCCCGCCGGAACTGAGATGCCGGGAAGACCGGCCATGTTCACGGTCACCGTGAAGATGTCGTTCAGATACATCTCGACCGGATCGCTCGAGCCCTTCTCGCCGATGCCGAAGGCGCCCGACGGCGTCGCCGGTGTCAGGATCGCGTCCACGCCCTGCTTCCACGCGTTATCGAAGTCCTGCTTGATCAGCGTGCGGACCTTCTGCGCGCGAAGATAATAAGCGTCGTAGTAACCGGCGGAGAGCACGTAAGTGCCGATCATGATGCGGCGGCGCACTTCCTTGCCGAAACCGGCGGCGCGCGTCTGCTCGTACATATCGACGATGTCTTTGCCGGGAACGCGCAAGCCGTAGCGCACGCCGTCATAGCGCGCGAGGTTCGACGAGGCTTCTGCCGGTGCAATAATGTAGTACGCCGAAAGCGCGTACTTCGTATGCGGCAGCGAGATGTCGATGATCTCGGCGCCCGCCTCCTTCAGCCACTCGCGGCCCTTTTCCCAAGGCTCGTCGATTTCGGCGGGCATGCCTTCGACACGGTATTCTTTCGGAATACCGATCTTCATGCCCTTCACTGATCTGCCGATTGCCTTTTCGTAATCGGGTACGGCCTTGTCTGCGCACGTAGAATCTTTCGGATCGTGCCCCGCCATCGAGCGCAAGAGGATTGCGCAATCCTGTACGGTGCGCGCAAACGGCCCTGCCTGATCGAGCGAAGACGCGAACGCCACGATGCCCCATCGCGA
>JAKFYO010000324.1 GCA_021730825.1 Hyphomicrobiales bacterium | reverse complement strand
AAGCTCGCGAAGAAAGCGCATGAAGTGCGGAGCGCGCAACGCCTTCGCTACAACGTCTTTTACAAAGAAATGTCGGCAATACCCGCCGCAGCGACGTTGATCGCGCGCCGCGACGTCGATGCCTTCGACACGATCTGCGACCATCTCAACGTCGTCGATCACGATTGGCCGCGGCTAGTGTTCGGGCTCACACGACCGCGCGTGGTCGGCACCTACCGCCTGCTGCGACAGGAAATCGCCGAACAGCACGGTGGTTTCTATACCCAATCCGAATTCGATGTCGCCGGACTGATGGCGCGCAATCCGAAGCTGCGCTTTCTGGAGCTCGGCCGCTCCTGTGTGCTGCCGCCTTACCGCAACAAGCGCACGGTCGAACTTTTGTGGCACGGCATTTCCAACTACGTCTCGCAGCACCGCGTCGACGTGCTGATCGGTTGCGCGAGCCTTGAGGGAACGAACCCGGACAAGCTCGCGACCCAGCTTTCTTTCCTGCATCACTTTGCACGCGCGCCGGAGCCATGGCGTGCCTCGGCGATTCCGTCGCGCTATCTGGATATGAACCGGATGCCGAAGGAAGCGATCGACGCGAAAACCGCGCTTCGCGAATTGCCGCCGCTCGTGAAGGGCTATCTGCGGCTAGGCGCCTATATCGGCGATGGCGCCGTCATCGATCACCAGTTCGGCACCACCGACGTGCTGATCGTGCTGCCGATGCAGAACGTAACCGCGCGCTATCGCGACAAATTCGTCGGCGGCGCGGAAGAGCAAAAGATCGCGGCTTAAAGTTTTACGGTCTTTATAATTTTCTGAGCGCTACCGACTGGATCGAGTGATCCTCGCCCTTGCGCAGGATCAGGCTCGCGCGCTGGCGCGTTGGCAGAATGTTTTCGCGCAGATTCGACAGGTTAATCCGCGACCAGATCGAGCGCGCGATTTTCTGCGCTTCCTCGTCGGTCACCTGCGAGTAGCGGTGGAAATAGGAAAGCGGATCGCGGAACGCGGTCGAGCGCAACGCTCGAAAGCGCTCGACATACCAGTGCTCCAGCACGCTTTCTTCGGCGTCGATATAGACCGAAAAGTCGAAGAAATCGGAGACGTAGGGAATCGCCTTGCCGTCCTTCGGCGGGCGGCCGGTCTGCAAGACGTTCAAACCTTCGACGATCAGGATGTCCGGGCGATGCACTTCGATCATTTCGCCGGCAATGACGTCGTAGGAAACGTGGCTATAGACCGGCGCTTTCACGTTGCTTTGCCCGGCCTTCACATCGTGCAGGAAGCGAAGAAGCGAGGGAAGGTCGTAGCTTTCGGGAAAGCCCTTCTTCTCCATCAGCTTTTCTTTTTCCAGAACCGCGTTCGGAAACAGAAAGCCGTCGGTGGTGACGAGTTCGACCTTGGGCGTGTTCGGCCAACGCGCGAGCAGCGCCTGCAACACACGCGCGGTCGTCGATTTTCCGACCGCGACCGAACCCGCGACGCCGATGATGTAGGGCATCTTGCCGTCGCCCGCACTCAGGAATTCCTGCACGCCGTCGAAAAGTTTTTGTGCCGCTTCGACGTAAAACGCGAGCAGGCGCGAGATCGGGAGATAAATCTCCTCGACTTCCTTCATCGAAAGCTTGTCGTTCAGCGCTTGCAGATGGACGATTTCGTCCTGCGTCAACGTCATCGGCGTATTTTCGCGCCGCGCAGCCCACTCGCCACGCGAGAACACGCGATACGGAGAGATGTCATTTTCGACGCGCTGTTCCATGACGGCTCAGCTACTCACGTTTACTTGTTACGACCGGCTTTTTCGTCGAGACCGGATTGCGCGGTGCGCTTCTCAAGCTCGGCATAAACTTCCGAGATATCGACGCCGCGCGCCTTCAGGACTACGAGCAGATGATAGAGCAAATCCGAGCTCTCGGCGACGACCTGCTCTTTGGTGCCCGCGGTCGCGGCGATCACGGTTTCAGTCGCTTCTTCGCCCAGCTTTTTCACGCATTTTTCGATGCCGGCATCCAGGAGCTTGCGCGTATAGGAGCTGGAAGCGCTTTCGCTGGCGCGGGCGGCAATGATTTTTGCAAGATCCTCAAGCGTGAAGTTTGCCATGACGCGGCTTTATCAGGCGTCCAGCCGCACGGGAAGTCCGGCTTTGGCCATGTGTTCTTTCGCCTGGCGTATGGTGAATTCGCCGAAGTGAAAGATCGAGGCGGCAAGTGCCGCGGTGGCATGGCCGTCGCGGATACCCTCGACCAGATGATCGAGATTGCCGACACCGCCGGAGGCGATCACCGGGACCGGCACGGCATCGGCGATGGCGCGGGTCAGTGCCACGTCATAGCCGATCTTGGTGCCGTCGCGATCCATCGAAGTCAGCAGGATTTCGCCCGCACCGAGCGAGACGACCTCTTTGGCATAATCGATCGCATCTAGACCCGTCGGGTTACGGCCGCCATGGGTGAAAATCTCCCAGCGCGCGGCTTCGCCTTCCTTTGAAACCTTCTTCGCGTCGATCGCAACCACGACGCATTGCTCGCCGAATTTCTCCGCCGCCGCACCGACGAATTTGCGATTGGTTACGGCAGCGGTGTTGATCGAAACCTTGTCCGCGCCTGAAGCGAGCAATACCCGCACATCTTCGACAGTACGCACGCCGCCTCCCACCGTGAGCGGCATAAAGCAGGCTTCCGCCGTGCGCTGCACGATATCGAGCAATGTGCCGCGCTCTTCGTGGCTCGCGGTGATATCGAGAAAGCAAAGTTCATCGGCGCCGGCGGCGTCGTAAGCTTTTGCAGCTTCCACCGGATCGCCGGCGTCGCGCAGATCGACGAATTTCACGCCTTTGACGACGCGGCCATCCTTCACATCGAGGCAGGGGATCACGCGGACTTTAAACATTACGCGCCCTTCAACAGCGCGAGGGCTTCAGCTGCATCGATACGCCCGTCGTAAAGCGCGCGGCCGGCAATCGCGCCTTCGAGTTTTTTCGCGCGCGGCTCCAGCAGCGCTTTCACGTCATCGATGGAAGCGAAACCGCCCGACGCTATCACCGGAATCGAAACGGCTTCCGAGAGTGCATGGGTGCTGTCGAGATTCAAGCCTTGCAACATGCCGTCGCGCTCGACGTCGGTGTAGATGATCGCGGCGACCCCCGCACCTTCGAACAGCTTTGCGACTTCGATCGCCTCAAGCTGCGTTTCCTCAG
>JAKFYO010000290.1 GCA_021730825.1 Hyphomicrobiales bacterium | reverse complement strand
ATTCGCGTCGAATTTCTCGCCGGCTTCGCGCATGAGCACATGCACAGGCTTGATCGCGCCGGTCGCGGCCATCATGGTGGCGGTGCCGACTTCGAACACTTGCAGGATGTGCGGTGCGTTGCCCGCGCGGAACGCGGCGATGCCCGCGTTCATGGTGTCGGCATATCCGCCCTTGTAGCTCGGCACGACTTTGTATTCGGTCTGCGATTTGTTGAACTCGTCGGCGAGGCGCACGACAACATCGTTGTTCGCGCCGGTGAGTGCGTGCCACCACTGAATTTCGATTTGCGCGGAAGCGGGGGTCGAAAGAAGTGCCGCGGTAAGGGTCAGGCCAGGCAGCAGCTTTGATAGTTTCATGACGGGTACTCGCCTTGGGTGGGTTTCTTCCAAATCCTAACGCGGCGGGTTCTCTCTATTGCGACAGTTTTGCTGCGGCCCGCCTTTGTCCCCAAAGGCTAGCCAAGTTTCTCCGGGGCTGCCAGCGCGGCACTGTGCAGTGCGGCGGGCGGGAAGGCCTCGTAAAAGCTGCGGAAACGACTTTGTTGACGGGGGCGGCGGCGAACCCTAGCTAAGCACCATGGCCAAGCCCGCAAACGATGCCTTTTCGCCTTCCACGCGCCCGTTGGTAATTGGCACGGCGGCGTTTTTTGGCGCGCTGGCCGCGGCTGCCGGGATCATGTGGGCATGGTTCGGCACCAAGCTCTTTTTTGAGATGATCGCAGCCGGCATCGCCTACTGCTTTTGAAAATAAAATGACCCGTTCCGTCCGTATTCTCGTCATCCTTGCCGCGTTCGTTGCCGGCGCCTTTGCGCTGACGGCAGGCGTGATGCTGCTCGCGCCATCGGAGCAGACGCGCCCGTCTTCTGTCGGCGGGCCGTTCCAGCTCGTCAATCAGGACGGCAAGACGGTTTCGGAGGCGGATTTTCGCGGCAAGCCGTTGCTGGTTTTCTTCGGTTTCACGCATTGCCCGGACATCTGTCCGACCACGCTTTTTGAAGTGTCGGAAATTTTCAATCGTCTCGGAAAAGACGCCGAGAAGGTCAACGCCATTTTCGTGACCGTCGATCCCGAGCGCGACACGCCGGAGAAGTTGAAGCTTTATCTCTCGAGCTTTCACCCGCAGATTTCCGCGCTTTCGGGCTCCGATGCGCAAGTCGAGGCGATCAAGAAAGCGTATTTCGTCTACGCAAAGCGCGTGCCGCTCGAAGGCGGCGGCTACACGATGGATCACACCTCGGTGGTCTATCTTATGGACAAACAGGGCAAATTCATCGCGCCGTTCAATTTGAAACGCGATGCGGATGCTGCTGCTGCGGATTTACGCCGGAGACTCTAATCTGGCGTACGAAGCCGCGCGGCAAGACCGTGTTCGGTTTTTTCCCATTGATAGGGAGCCGAAAGCAGTTTCCACACCGCGCGCCATGCAGCCGCCGACAGCAACAGCCAGTAAATCGGAATCGTAATCACGATCCACGCGGAAGAAAGCTGGCCTAGCCGCCATAGCCCCACCAGCGCCAGTAAAGCGGACGCAAGATAGCCTCCTGATAAAGTCAAAAGGACCAGACTCTTTTGCGCGGCTTGTATCGGATCGTTCGAGTGTGTGAGCAAATCGCCGAAAGCCGCGTCCTTAAACAACCACAACGCGAAAATCGGATGCACCAGCGCGGCAAGCACCGTACCGCCGATCAAAAGCTGGAACGCGAGAAAGCCGCGCGCGCCGAGTTGGCTGAATAGTAATAACGGCTCGCGCATATGCACGACGTAAGTCTGGATCCATCCCTTCATCCAGCGTGTGCGCTGCATGATCCATGCGGCGAACTTTGTTGGGGCCTCCTCCCAGGTAGTCGAATCGACCGCATCGGTCGCGTATCCAAAGCGGGCAAGACGAATGCCGAGATCTGCGTCTTCGGTGACATTATGCGGATCCCAGCCGCCTACCTCGCGCAGGACATGCGTGCGGAAATGGTTGGAAGTGCCGCCGAGCGGCACCGGAAGCTGCAGGCGCACAAGTGCCGGTAACAGCACATCGAACAGGCCGGAATATTCCGCGCGGAAATGCGCGGTCAGGAAATTATCGCGTTTGTTGTCAATCGCGAGCTTAGCCTGCACGCAGGCGAGATCCTCGCCGCCTTCCAGAAACCTCGAATAGGCGTCGCGCAACTGATCCGGGTGCGGACGATCTTCGGCGTCATAGACGACGAGGAATTCGCCGCGCACAAAAGGAAGGGCCGCCCGGAGCGCTTTCGGCTTCGTGCGCGGCCCGCAATCCGGCGCAATGATAATTTCGAAACAGGGGTCGAGATTGATTGCGTTCACGGCTTCGATCGTCTCGAAATCGTCCGGCTCCAGAATGATTTTTACGTCGAGTTTTTCGCGCGGATAATTCAGCGCCGAAATCGCCGTCACAAGCTCGGGTACGACCGCCGCCTCGCGATGCAGGGGTATCAGGACTGAATAGAACGGTAGGTCGCGCTCGGAATGCGTTTCTCTCGTCAAAGTCTGCTCAGGAAGGAAACAAGCATAAATGCGAAGCGCCGCCCAGGTCAGAAAGGTAAGTGCGAGTGCGGCTTCGATGGCGAAGAATACAAGCTTGAAAGCGAAGTAATAGGAGAGTGCGGTGACCGCGATCATTGCGAGAAAGCCGAGAATATATTTGTTGAAGCGCCCGGTACTTGCAGAATATTCCGACCGCGATTGCTGAAGGCCGAACGCGGCATCTTCGGCAAGCTTCTCAGCACTCGATCGCTTTACGAAGCTGCGAAGTCTTTCGGCTGAGGTGATTTTGAACTTGCGCCGGTGTGCCGGATATTTCTGAAGATGATCGTAAAGCCGTCCGATATTCTCGCCCTCCGCGACGATGGTCGGCAGCGTCTCGCCGGCGCACGCGCTGGCGGGAAGCACGCCCGCAAAAAGCGCCAGTTCAGCATCGAATTCTACACTCGCAGCATCGTCGAGGCTGTCGATCTCAACGCCAAGATCGGCAGCGTAGGCCGCGAGCATCGTGTCGGGTTCAATGACCCTGCTGCGCCTGACGACAAGATCGGCACTGATGCCAAGCGTTTCCGCGCTCGTAGCGGCGAAGCGAAGGAAGACCGGATCGAGGCTGCCGCGTAGCGCCCGCAGCTCGACCGGCAAATCCAGAACATCGCGAAAGAGCGCGCTTCGTTCGGAAAAGCCATTATGCGCCGGCAAGCGCTG
>JAKFYO010000109.1 GCA_021730825.1 Hyphomicrobiales bacterium | reverse complement strand
ATTATGTGATTAAATCTATTCCACGTTTGGAACATATCAAATGAAGACAAGCGTTAAGGCAAGGAGTATTTTTACTCTCTCGTTATTTGTCGATGGGCCGCTTATCTCTTGAAATACATGCAGGAAATTAGTCCAAAGAACGGGATGAACAGTCTTTCGAGGCGCCAGATTTTCGCGTTAGCCGGTTGGGTGACGGCCGTGCTGCTGTTGCGGTCCCCGCGCGCAGAGGCGCAAACCCAAGATATCGTTTCCGCGTTCACCGGAGGCAAAACGCCGCTCGAGGGCAAGATCGAACTCGATATTCCGTTCACAGCGGACAATGCGAACTCAGTGCCGGTTGGTATTCGCGTCGATAGCCCGATGACGAGCGAAAATTATTGCAGCGAAGTGCTGGTGCTGGCCGAGAAGAACCCGCGTCCGAAAGTTTGCAGTTTCAAGTTCGAGCCGGGTCTTTCGGTGCCGTATTTGAGTACGCGCATCCGGCTCGCGGAATCGCAGAACGTACAAGTCTTTGCAAAAATGAATGACGGCTCGGTATTTGCGACCCGTAAAGCCGTGACGGTCACGAGTGGCGCCTGCGCGCCCGGCGGATAGGAGCGACGATGTCGAACCCGCCGCGCATCTGGCTCAGCACCAAGACACCCAAGAAGGGTGAGATCGTCACCGTTCGGACGATTGTGCAGCACGTGATGGAAACGGGCTTCCGTAAAGACGCAGACGGCAAGACAGTGCCGCAGAAAATCATCAGCAAGTTCGACTGCACCCTGAACGGAAAGCCGATTGTTTCGTGGACGCTCGGCACTGGAGTTTCTGCAAATCCCTATCTCGAGTTCCGCTTCAGGGCGGAAGAGGCGGGCGAGTTGAAGATGGTGTGGGTCGATGACGACAAGTCGGTCATCGAAGCGATCGAGAAAATCACGCTCACCTGATCGGGCGCGAAGCCCGTTTTCCCTGAAAACCTTAATCCAGGCCAAGTATTTCGTGCAGCCAGCGCTGCATCTTAAGGTTGTATAATAATCTTATGCACCAATATGCTGTCTCTGCAACGCAACTGATTCGGATGGCTCATGTTGAAAGTTGGGGAATTCGCACCGGCCGCTGCGATTACGAACGAGGCTTTTCGCAACCGTCAGAGTGCGGGACCGCAAGCTGGCTTGGCCGGTGCTGGTCTCTCCGATGGCGCTTATCTTCCCACCTGCAATGGATGTTTTGTACGCAAAGCAGGCGCCTGCCCAGGCTTCGGCGTGAAGAGCAATCCGGAGTCGAATGCGCAACGTGGCGTTCTGCCGGTGCCATCGCAAATTCAGGTATTTCCGGCGCGGCGCCCGATCCTGCATCCGCGCGAGGAGGCCGACTTCGTGCCCGTCATCTGTAGCGGCTGGGCTGCGACCTCGATCAGCCTTTCGAACGGACGAAAGCAGATCGCGTCGTTTCTGCTCGGGGGCGAAGTGGCGTCGATCAATTATCTTTTCGAGGCCTGCGCGGGGCGAGGGATCGAAGCCGTATCGCAGGTCTCGTGCCGGAAGTTCCGCCGCAACGATCTGCGGGACGCCGTGCTGCAAAATCCTTCGCTTGTCAGTTCGCTCGGCCGCGCGTTCGCAGAGGAGCGCGAGCGCGGCGATCAACTCAGTCTCGATCTGAGCCGGCGCTCGGCGGAGGCGCGGATTGCACGGCTGATCTGGAGCCTGTTCGAACGCCTGCGCAGAAAAGAACAGGTGCAGGACAACACGATCGACTTTCCGGTGCGCCAGCAGCAGCTCGCGGATGCAACGGGCCTGACCGCGGTGCATGTCTGCAAAGTACTCAGCCGCTTCCGCAGCAATAAATTGCTGCGGCTCGACGGGCGGAAGCTGACGCTGCTGGATCAGAGGGGTCTTCAGGAATTCGTGGAGTGGCGCTGAGCCGCGCATCGCCGCACTGGCAGATACCTGACATTCCCGGATAGTCTGGCGCCTGAAGCCGCGTGGTCCCAGCGCGGCCGCAAGGTCCGGTCAGTTTCATGCGTTCCAGCGCGTTCGATTTCGCTTCTTTGTTTCCTGCCTCGCTGCCCGCTCCCGCCGTCAAATGGACCGGCGCGGCACGATATAATTTCGTCGGCGGTCATAACGATCCCGATATGGTGCCGGTCGAGGCACTACGCGCAGCCGCTGACACCGTGCTCGCGCGCGAAGGTCATGCACTCTCGAACTACACCGTAAACACCGGTCCGCAGGGCTATCGCCCGTTGCGCGAGTTCGTTGCGGAAAAACTCAAACGCGATGCCGGGATTTCATGCACCGCCGAGGACATCGTGCTGGTGTCAGGGTCCTTGCAGGCGCTCGACCTCATCAACGCGGTTTTCTGCGAGCGCGGCGACACCGTAATCTACGAGCAGGAGAGTTATCAGGGCTCGATCAACCGCATGACGCGGATGGGCGTGAAGGTCGTCGGCATTCCGCTCGACGACGGCGGGATGCGGATGGACGCGCTGGCCAGCGCGCTTGCCGATCTGAAAGCTCGCGGCGTGCGGCCGAAATTCATTTATACGATTCCGACCGTGCAGAACCCGACCGGAACGATATTAAGCGAAGCGCGGCGGCGCGAGTTGCTCAAGCTTTCCGAAGAATATGGCGTGCCGATTTTCGAAGACGACTGCTACGCCGATCTGATCTGGAGCGGAAAACGCCCGCCGGCACTTTATGCGATGAGCAAGACCGGCGGTGTCGTTCATATCGGCTCGTTCTCCAAATCCATCGCGCCTGCGCTGCGCGTTGGTTACATCGTGGCGCCTTGGGAAATTCTCTCGCGTGCGCTCGCGCTGAAGACCGATGCCGGTTCTGCCGCGCTCGAGCAGATGATGCTTGCCGAATTCTGCAATCTGCATTTTCAGACACATGTGCCGAAGCTGCGGGGCGCGTTGCGCGCGAAGCTCGTGACGCTCATGGAGGCATTGAGCGAACAGTTCGGCACCAGCGCCGAGTTCGACGATCCGCCGGGCGGGATTTTTCTCTGGGTGAAGCTGCCCGATCAGGTGGACTCAATGCGGCTCTATCAGAAAGCGCTTGCCGCGGGGGTTGCAATCAATCCCGGTCCGGAATGGTCGGTGAACGCTCCTTACAGCAAGAGCCGTATCCGCATCTGCTTTGCGAGCCCGTCGCACGAGCAAATACGCGAAGGCATTGCGCTGCTCGCGGAGGTTTGCCGGAGCGAGTTCGGCGTGCCGTTGCGCAGC
>JAKFYO010000374.1 GCA_021730825.1 Hyphomicrobiales bacterium | reverse complement strand
GCACGGAACATGAAGTTTCCGGAGTTCCAGAGGTACTTCTTCTTCAGATATTTAGCAGCGGTCTTCGCATCCGGCTTCTCGACGAAAGCTTCGACCGCGCGCGCTGGCGCGGCACCCGCAATCGCCTTGCCGGGACGAATGTAACCGTAGCCTGTCGCCGGATGATCCGGCTTGATGCCGAAGGTGACGATGTTGCCCTTCTTTGCGGCGGCGCGCGCCTTGCTGCACACGGCAACGAACTGCTTCGGCTTGGTCACAACATGATCGGCGGCGAGCACCAGCACTAGCGCGTCGGTTTTTCCCTTCGCGATCCACTGGGTCGCGGCGCCAATCGCGGGGCCGGAGTCGCGGCGCGCGGGTTCGAGAATAATGTCGGCATCGACGCCAATCTCCGCGAGTTGCTCTCGCACGAGAAAGCGATAGGCGTGGTTTGCGACGATCACGGGTCTGCCGAAGACCTTCTTGTCGGAAACGCGCAACAGCGTTTCCTGCAAGGTCGAGCGCGGCCCGAGCAATTTCAGGAACTGCTTCGGCAGGCTGTCGCGCGAGGCGGGCCACAGCCTTGTGCCTGCGCCACCGCTCAAAATTACGGGTCTGATCAGATCGGCCATTGCTTCAGCCGTTTGCGACGCTGCGGTCGTCGAATTGGAGACGATAGAAGGCGTGATAGCGGCCGCGTCTTGCCAGCAATTCCTGATGCGTACCGGTCTCTACAATACTGCCGTTATCGACGACGCAAATCTGGTCTGCGGCCATCACGGTATGCAGGCGATGGGCGATCAGAAGCGTCGTGCGGGATTTACGCAGATCGTCGAGCGCGCGTTGCACTTCCATTTCCGACTCCGCGTCGAGTGCCGCGGTCGGCTCGTCGAGAAGGAGGATCGGAGCGTTCTTCAGGAAAGCACGGGCAATCGAAATGCGTGCGCGCTGACCGCCTGAAAGCTGCGCGCCATGCTCGCCGACTTCGGTGTCGTAGCCCTTCTCGAAGCCCATGATGAAGTCATGCGCGTGCGCGGCCTTCGCGGCTGCGATGAACTCCTCGTCGGTGGCACCCGTGCGGCCAAGCCGTATGTTCTCGCGGATCGTGCCGGAGAACAGGAACAAATCCTGGCTTACATAAGCGATCTGGTCGCGGAGCGACTTCCGGGAATGCAGCGCGATATTCTGGCCGTCGATCGCGATCGTGCCGGAGGAGGGTTCGAAGAACCGCTCGATCAGGCCCATGATCGTGGACTTGCCGCCGCCCGAAGTGCCGACAAGCGCGGTTGTGCGTTGCGCCTCGGCGGTGAAGGTGACGTTTTTCAGCACCTGCTCTTCCGGGCGATATTCGAAGCTGACGTCGCGGAATTCGATTTCGCCACGCGAGAGCTTCAGCGCGGGCAGCGTGGCCGGTTCGGCCTCCGCTGGCGAAGAATCGAGAATATCGAAGAGATAGCGCGACATCGTAAGATTGGCGGCGAGATCGAGGTTCAGCCGCGCAAGACGTTTTGCGGGTTCGTAAGCGAGCAGCAATGCCGTGATCGCCGAGAAGAATTCGCCCGGCATCTTCGCGCCGTTCAGCACGCTGTAGCCCGCGTAAATCACGAACAGGCCGACCGCCATGCCGCCAAGCGTTTCCATCAAGGGGCCGGTGCGGGACGCAACCCGCGCGCGCTTGTTCATGCTCTCTTCGAGATCGGCGACGCTGTCGCTCATGCGCTCGCGCATGCGGCCTTCGAGATTGTAGGATTTGACCACGCGGATGCCCTGCACGGTCTCCTGCATGGTCTGCATCACCCGGCCTAAACCGAGGAAGTTTTTCTGCACGATCTGACGCGAACGTCGGATCAGTTTGCGCACGCCGAATACGACGATCGGCATGATGACGAGGCAGAAGAACGCCATTGCCGGCTCCTGGATTACCATGACGGCAATGAGGAAGATCAGCGTCAGCGCATCGCGCCCGATGCTGGTCACGACCAGATCCAGCACGGTGCGGGCGGCGGCAGCGCCGCTGCTCATGCGGTTCAGAAATTCGGTGGAATGCTGCTTCGAGAAAAAGGAAATGCCCTGCGCCATGGTGCTGTCGAACAGGCGCTTCTGGTAGTCCGCGATAATTCTGTTGCCGACCTTCGCAAGAATTACGGCCTGGAAATATCCGGCGAAGCCCTTGATGAGGTAGAGGCCGATCAGCGAACCGCCCAGCAGCCAGACCGCGAGATGATTGCGATCGACAAAAATCTTGTTGATCACATCTTTCATCAGATAGGCGGTCAAGCCGGTCGCAGCGGCGACCAAAAACATCATCAAGAACGCAAGCGCATATTTTCTGGCATGACGGCGGCCGTCGGTCTTGACCAGCCTCGGGATAATTGCGCGCGCGTCTTCCCCGAGAATGCCGGAGAGCCGGTGTTTCAGCCGCGCAAAGAATCCGTCTTGCAGCGGCTCGCTCGTGCTGCCGGCCGGTGCTTTGCTTTTTTGTGCTTCGGTCACGATGCGCTTGCCGCAATGCGTTTCAATTCGGCGCGGAAGCTGTCGGAAATATCTTTTCGCGCCAGTCCGAAGGCAACATTGGCCGCAAGGAAGCCGAGCTTCGAGCCGCAGTCGTAGGTCGTGCCGTCGAAATTGAAGCCGTAGAATTTCTGCGATTTCGCTAGCGCGATCATCGCGTCGGTGAGCTGAATTTCGCCGCCCGCGCCGCGCTCCTGCTTCTCCAGCACATCGAAGATTTCCGGCTGAAGAATGTAGCGGCCGGTGACGATGTTGTTCGAGGGAGCAGTGCCTTTCGCGGGCTTCTCGACCATCGAGGTGATCTCGAACGCCGGTCCCTTTTTGGCGCCCATGCCGACCACGCCATATTGATGCGTCTGGTCGGGTGCGATTTCCTCGACTGCGATCAAGTTGGTCTTGTCGCCGGTCTGCGCATGCGCGTCGATCATCTGTGCGAGGCAGCTTTTCTTTGCCAGCACCAAGACGTCGGGAAGAAGTACCGCAAAGGGTTCGTTGCCGACCAGATCGCGCGCGCACCACACCGCATGGCCGAGCCCGAGCGGAGATTGCTGACGGGTGAAGCTCGTCTCGCCCGCGCCCGGCTGCGCTTCCTTCAGGATTTCGAGTTCGGCCTTCTTGCCGCGCGCCTCTAACGTCGCTTCAAGTTCATAGGCGCGGTCGAAATGGTCCTCGATCACAGCCTTGCCGCGGCCGGTCACGAAAATGAGGTGCTCGATGCCTGCGGTGCGTGCT
>JAKFYO010000090.1 GCA_021730825.1 Hyphomicrobiales bacterium | reverse complement strand
CCCATCTTCGACATCACCTTCATCAGGCCCTTGCCGATGGCATTGATGTAGCGCTTGACGATTTCCTTCTCGTCCGGCTTGCCCGGAATATCGTTGCGCATCGCGAACATGGTTTCGAACGCGAGATAAGGATTGATCGCTTCCGCGCCGTAGCCTGCAAGACAAGCGAAGTGATGCACCTCGCGCGGTTCGCCGGATTCGACGACAAGACCGACCGATGTGCGCAGGCCTTTGCGGATAAAGTGATGGTGGACTGCCGCGCAGGCGAGCAGCATCGGCAACGGAATTTGCTCTGCGGAAACCGCGCGATCCGAAAGAATAATGATGTTGCAGCCAGCCTTGACCGCGGCTTCCGCGCGATCGCAAAGCCGGTCGATCGCAGGCTCGAGGCCGCCCGCGCCCTGATCGGCGGGGTAGGTGACGTCGAGCGTTTTCGAGTTGAAGTGCGAATCGACGCCGTCGTTGATCTCGCGGATCTTTTCGAGATCGTCGTTGGTCAGGATCGGCTGATGCGCTTCGAGGCGCTTGTTCTTCGATGCGCCTTCCATGTCTAGAATGTTCGGACGCGGACCGATGAACGAGACCAGGCTCATCACGATCTCTTCGCGGATCGGATCGATCGGCGGGTTCGTGACCTGCGCGAAGTTCTGCTTGAAGTAAGTGTAGAGCGCCTTCGGCTTTTCGGAGAGCGCGGAGATCGGCGTGTCGTTGCCCATCGAGCCGGTGGCTTCTTCGCCGTTCGCCGCCATCGGCGACATCAGCAACTTCAGGTCTTCTTCCGAGTAACCGAAGGCCTGCTGACGGTCGAGCAACGACAAATTCGAACGCGGCACGGCGTTCTTCGCGGCCGGCAGCTTTTCGACGACAAGCTGTGTCTGGTCGAGCCACTGCTGATAGGGATGGCTCGCGGAAATTTCCGCCTTCAACTCTTCATCCGGAATGAGGCGGCCCTTTTCGAGGTCGACCAAGAGCATCTTGCCGGGCTGGAGGCGCCACTTCCGGACGATCTGGTCTTCCGGAACGGTCAGCACGCCCATTTCGGACGCCATGATGATGCGCTCGTCCTTGGTGATGAAGTAACGCGCGGGGCGCAGTCCGTTGCGGTCCAGCGTCGCGCCGATCTGCCGGCCATCGGTGAATGCGACCGCTGCCGGGCCGTCCCACGGCTCCATGAGCGCTGCGTGATACTCGTAAAACGCGCGGCGCTTCTCATCCATCAGCGGATTGCCGGCCCAGGCTTCCGGGATCAGCATCATCATGGCGTGCGAGAGCGAGTAGCCGCCTTGCTTCAAAAACTCGAGCGCGTTGTCGAAACAGGCGGTGTCGGACTGGCCTTCGTAGGAAATCGGCCAGAGTTTGGAGATGTCGCTGCCGAACAGCGGCGAAGAAACCGACGCCTGGCGCGCCGCCATCCAGTTTACGTTGCCGCGCAGCGTGTTGATTTCGCCGTTGTGGGCGACCATCCGGTAGGGATGCGCGAGCGACCAGGTCGGGAAAGTGTTGGTCGAGAAGCGCTGATGCACGAGCGCCAGCGCGCTTTCGAAATCCGCGTCGTGTAGGTCGGGATAATAAGAGCCGAGCTGGTCGGCGAGGAACATACCCTTGTAGACGACCGTGCGGCAGGAAATCGAAACCGCGTAATAGTCGGCGAGGCGCCGTTCGCGCTTGTTGTAAATCTTGTTCGAGATGACCTTACGAAGAATATAGAGACGACGCTCGAATTCGTCTTCGTCGCGGATAGCCTTACCGCGGCCGATGAAGACCTGCACGTGCACCGGCTCGGTCGGCTTCACCGACTCGCCGAGCGTTGCGTTATCGGTCGGCACATCGCGCCAGCCGAGGAGCTTCATGCCTTCTTCGGCAATCGCCTCGGCATAGATGTCGATGATGACCTGACGCCACTGCGGTTCGCGCGGCAGGAACAGATAGCCGATCGCATATTCGCCGGGCGCGGGGAGTTCGAAACCGAGTTGCTTCGTTTTTTTCGCGAAGAACTTGTGCGGGATCTGCACGAGAATGCCGGCACCGTCGCCGGCGCGCGGGTCCGCGCCGACCGCGCCGCGATGCTCGAGGTTCAGCAAGATCGTTAGCGCGTCTTCGACGATCTGATGCGACTTGCGGCCCTTGATGTCCGCGATGAAGCCGACGCCGCAGGAGTCCTTCTCGTCCTTGGGATCGAACAGGCCCTGGGGTGCAGGCGTGCTCCAGTCAGCACGCACGGTTTTCGTCGCTGCAGCCTTGCTGCTCCGCGCCGATCCCGTTTTTCCGTACTGACCTGTCTTCATTGCCTTGCCCCTTTACGTCTTCGTTTTGCGCCGAACCCCGAACCCCGCGCCGTTTTCGGCTCGTAGTCCGGGCCTCGCGATTTTCTGATCGCCCGGCGCGCCAAGTCTGTCGTCTCGGCATGTCCGCCGTGCAAAGTCTGCGCCGGGCCGGCGAACCGGCTTTTTCCTGACGCTTCCGGCTTGTTATTACTGCGTGCCGGTCGCCCTTAGCCGCCGCCAGAAACTAGGACAGCATTGCTGTCTAATACCCTGACAGATTTCTAACTGCCCTTCAAGCGAGCAGAGGGGTTTTCTTGCGGGGTTCGTGCCGCCTACGAAAGAAAACGTATGGGGGGAATGTGTCCGGCGCAATGCTATTGCGGGAATCTAGTCGCATGGCGCCCGAGCAGGGCTTCCGGCTAGGTTCATCCCAGGGGTCGATCTTGAAGAAATTCCGGGCAGGCAGTTTTGACGGGTGGCGGCGGCCGATGGGCTGGCTCGCTTCTTATGCGCTCGTCCTGCAACTCGTCGTCGGTGCGCTCGCGGGCGCGCAGGTCTCGGCTAAGGCTGCCGACCAGAACTGGTCCTTCTTCGAAGTCTGCTACGGCAAAGGCGCCTCGCAAGGCGAACTGCCAGACGGCGTGCCTGCAAAACACACAAGCAAGTGCGCGGCCTGCACACTTGCGGCAACAGGCGGTGCGGCGCTTACGCCAGAAGCCGTCGTCGTTGCGGCTCCTGCTTTCGTTGTTACCGAAAGCGTCTGGATTTCGCGCGAAACGCACTTCGCGCGTTTTGAATCTTATTCATCACAACGACAAAGAGCACCCCCGATCGCTGCGTGAAGACCGGCCAAGCCGGGTCCATCCGCAGTTGAACTCTAAATTTCGGGGCTTTCCATGTTTTCGTTTCGCGCATTCGCTTGCGCGGCACTTGTCGTAATCGCAAGCGCCGGTTCTGCAAC
>JAKFYO010000201.1 GCA_021730825.1 Hyphomicrobiales bacterium | reverse complement strand
GAGCCGGCGCACATTGCGCTCGAGCTGCGGCGAAACGCTGCCACGCGTGCGGATTTCCCAGCCGGCATTCGGGAAGAGGTCGCGCGCCTGTACCTGCATGTTTTGCAGCGATGCCTGGCTCGGATCGATCAGCCGCACGCGATAGCTCCAGCGTACCAGCGTGCCGGGCTGAATGAGATTGGTTGCCTGCAAGCCTTCCTGCGAAATGATGAGACGCGGTCCGAAGCCGACACCGGCAGCCACACGGTCCGGCTCCTGCACGATCGAGGCCGTAATCACGAAAGTTGCGTCGCCGATTTTGATTTCCGCGCCCGGCGTTACACCGAGCCGCAACAGGAGCGTCGACTCCGCGACCGCGCCGTAGCGGTTACCGACTTTCTGCAACGCGCGAGGAAGCGGCACGTTCGGATCGAGTTCGACCTTGCCGTTCAGCGGATAGGCGCTATCGACCGATTTCAGCTCCACGAGCGTCGCGGCACCGTTGGTCACGCGCGTCATCGCGCGCATGCTTGCGATTTCAGAAACGGCGCCCCTGCCTTTCAGGAAATCCATTTCGGCGGGATTGACCTGCCGGTGGATGATCGAGAACGCGATATCGCCGCCGAGAATGCGCTCGCCCTCGCGCAGCATGCCGTCGGACAGCGCGCGTGCAAACGAGCCGACACCTGCAATCGCAGTCACGCCGATCGCGAGACACGCGAGAAACACGCCGAAGCCGCGCACGCCGCCGCGCAATTCGCGAAACGCAAGCCGCAGCGAAACGATTGATCGTGAGATGGAAGATCCGTTTGCCGTGACCGCGCTCATGCAGAGGTCTTCGGTGCGTCGACCTGCGCCTCGCCCGAGCGCATGCGGATCAGGCGGTCGCAGCGATTGCCGAGGGTAAGATCGTGCGTGACAATCACAAGCGTTGCGTTCTTTTCCGCCTGCTTCGAGAACAGAAGATCCATGATCTCTTTACCGGTCTTCTCGTCGAGATTGCCGGTCGGCTCGTCCGCGAAGATGATCGAAGGCTCGGGTGCCAGCGCACGGGCAAGCGCCACGCGCTGCTGCTCTCCGCCCGACAACTGCGCCGGATAATGATGAATGCGCGCGCCAAGACCGACGCCTTCAAGTTCGCGTTTTGCGCGCTCGAACGCGTCCGCGCGGCCGGAGAGTTCGAGCGGGATCGCGACGTTTTCTAGCGCGGTCATGGTCGGGATCAGATGGAACGACTGGAAGACGATGCCGACGTTATTGCCGCGGAATTGCGCAAGCTGGTCTTCACTCAGTTTCGTGAGTTCCTGGCCCGCGACCTGAACCGAGCCTTCGCCCGCGCGCTCTAAGCCCGCCATCACCATGAGCAGCGTCGATTTACCCGAGCCCGAAGGGCCGATCAGACCGACCGCCTCACCTTGGCCAATTTGGAGCGACACTTTCTTCAGGATATGTACGCGGGCCGCGCCCGAACCAAGTTTCAGATCGACGTCGGTAAGCCGAATTGCGGGCTCGGTATTTCCCGGTATCGGCGTGGAGATGTTCATGCGGATCAGTTTGCTCCGGCGCGGCTCAGGCGTCATGCGCTCTGCCAAAGATAGCGGCAGCCGCCGAAAGCGCCATTCGATGCGTCTCTATGGCGCAATCATTGTGGCTTTCTTTGTGGCGCTCATCGCCGCCCCCGTTGGCGCCCAGCCCATCAAGATCGTGGCCTTCGGCGACAGCCTGCTCGCCGGTTTCGGCCTCCGGGCGAACGAATCTTTCCCTGCCCAGCTTGAAACCGCACTGAAAAAGCGCGGCCATGACGTGCAGATCGCAAACGCCGGGGTCTCCGGCGATACGACCACTGGCGGCCTTGGGCGTCTGGACTGGTCGATCCAGGACGGCACAGAAGCCGTGATCCTGGTGCTCGGCGCAAACGACATGCTGCGGGGCATGGAGCCGGAACTCGCCCGCAAAAATCTCGACGCCATGATCAAGCGGCTGAAAGAGCGCAAAATCGAGGTGCTGATCGGCGGCATGCGGGCCGCGCCGAATCTCGGCGCGGATTACGCAGCCAAATTCGATTCGATCTACGCCGCGTTAGCAAAAGAACATGACGTTCTGATTTACCCGTTCTTCCTCGATGGGGTCGCCGGCGAGCGCGAACTGAATCTGAACGACGGAATTCATCCCACACCGAAGGGTGTAAATCTTATCGTTGAGCGTATACTGCCGGTGGTCGAATCGCTGATCGAGCGAGTCAAAAAACGCCGCGGGTAATCGTCATGCCGCGCCTTTTTACTGCGATCGAAGTGCCGAAAGAAGTCGGCATGATGCTGTCCATGCTCCGTGGCGGAATTCACGGCGCGCGCTGGATCAGCCCGGAAAACTACCACCTCACCCTTCGCTTTATCGGCGACATCGACGAGCGCACCGCGAACGAAGCCGCAGGCATGTTCGATTTCGTGGAACGCCCGGCTTTCACGATCACGCTTACCGGGCTCGATCACTTCGGCGCCAAAAAACCGCGCGCGATCTTCGCCGCCGTCCAGCCCTCGCCCGCGCTGATCGAGTTGCAGGCCGAGCATGAGCGCATGATGCAGCGGATCGGTCTTCCCCCCGAAGGCCGCCGCTTCACGCCGCACGTGACACTCGCGCGTCTTCGCGACGCCTCGGTGATCGAAGTCGCGGATTATCTTGCGTCCCGCGGCGGCTTTCGCCCGATCAGCTTTCCGGTGTCGCGTTTCGTACTTTATTCGTCACGCGCGAGCCAAGGCGGCGGCCCTTATATCGTGGAGGCCGACTATCCGTTGCGCGGCCGCGCGGGTCTTGAACCGCGCTACGCCAACGCCATCTAACTGGTTTGGGCGGATGTTCCGCCTGACAGGGGCACGCGATGGTCGCTTTCGACGCAAGCGCATTCTTTGGGAAGTTCCGCTCCCGCAAGGGCGATGCCGCGCGCGTGCGCGACGAATTCTGGCCCAAGATGAAGGCAGTCGCCGCGAAAATCCCCTTCGCGGAAGATGCGCTCGCTGCCTATTACTGCACGCTCGACCGCGACACGCCGCTGCGCGTACGCGGCACTCTGCTCGCGGCCCTCGCATATTTCGTGATGCCGCTCGACG
Organism: Hyphomicrobiales bacterium; assembly: GCA_021730825.1. Classification (GTDB taxonomy): domain Bacteria; phylum Pseudomonadota; class Alphaproteobacteria; order Rhizobiales; family Xanthobacteraceae. Next base: position 152 of record JAKFYO010000201.1, on the reverse strand, counting down.
CGCTTCCCGACATCATGCCGGTCCTCGGCTTCACCGATGACGCTGCCGTCTTGATGGCCGCGTTTCAGATGATCTCCGCGCACATCAAGCCCGAGCATCGCGAGGCCGCCTGCACGGCACTCGACGATCTCGAAGCGACGAAGACTTAAGCC
>JAKFYO010000260.1 GCA_021730825.1 Hyphomicrobiales bacterium | reverse complement strand
CTCCGGCGCCGGTCCGCATGCGCGTCAGCGGGTCGATATAGGTCAATAGCGCGAATTGCCCGCTGGTCTGCAACGTCGTGATCGCGAGCAGAAGCATCATCAGCGGATTGCGCGCGACGTCGAGCCAGGATTGCAGCGACAGCGGCTCACCGAGCAGACCGGAACGCAGCGAGAAATAATTTAGCGCAGCCGCGGCAAATGTAATCACGGCACAGGCCGCATGCATTTCGCGCCAGCCGATATATTGCGTACCCAGGTTGAGTGCCGGCAAACCTACCGCAACCGCAAGCGACCAGCCGAGAAAGACAAAGGGAATTGCGCTTGCGCGCCGCTCGGGTGGCACGAGTAGCGCCACCGCGTTCGCGGCCTGCGGCGTGTAGACAGCGGCGGCAGCCAACATGGCCACGCGAGCCACGAGCAGCGTCCAGAAATTCGGCGCAAGCGCGGACAACCCATGACAAATCGCAACGATAAACAGCACGGCCGAAAGCAGCGTGCGCCGGTCCACGCGCGTGGTCACCCAGGCCATCACCGGCGAACCGATGCAAAGCATGATCGCTCCGGCGGTGACGAGAAAGCCCGCTTCGCGAATGGACACCGAAAGATCTTTCGCAAGCACCGTAATCATTCCGGCAGGCGCGAGCACCGCGAGCCCGGTCGCGAAATTGCCGAGCAGAAGCGCGATCAGCGCAAGCTGAACGCCGCCCGCTTTGGGCGTGACGGAAGCGGATGAAGTCATGTGGCGCTTATTCTGAAATTTTCCGGAGGATCGCGGCGGTTTCCGAGTCTGCGGGGAAAAACGACTCGATAGCAAGCTCCGAAAGCGTGACATCCACCGGCGAGCCGAAGATCGTCATGGTGCTGAAAAGCGAAACCCGCCCGGCATGCGTTTCGAAGTGCAGCGGAACGACAATATCGTCTGCGTTGCCTTCGCGAATTGGTACCACGCTGCGGGACGGCTTCGGATAAGCGGAGATTTCGCGGAGCAGCTCTGCGAGCTTTGCATCGCCGGTGAGGTCCACTTGCCGCTTCAGCCGCGCAAGCAGATGAGCCCGCCATTCGTGGAAATTCACGATCTTCGGGGCCAGACCATCCGGATGCAGCGTGAGCCGCAACACGTTGACCGGCGGCTTCAGCAACTCTGGCGAAGCAGCACCCATCAAAATCCCGATCGGCTTATTTGCCGCGACGAGATTCCAGTGCCGGTCCACCGCGACCGCGGGATAAGGCTCATGACCCTTCAGCACGAGTTCGACTGCTTCCCGTGCCTTCGCAAGCGTTGGGTCGGAAAGCGTCCGCTCGCCGAACACCGGCGCAAATCCAGCGGCGACAAGCAAGCCGTTGCGCTCGCGCAGCGGCATATCGAGCCGTTCCGCGAGGTTCAGCACCATCTCGCGGCTCGGTTGCGCGCGGCCGGTTTCGAGGAAGCTGAGATGCTTCGCGGAAATGTCCGCGTCCAGCGCCAGATCGAGCTGGGTCATGCGGCGGCGCTGGCGCCATTCGCGCAACACTTCGCCTGCGGGTTTCGTCGTAGCCATGCGTGAACCTACCGTACGGCAGGCCTGCCTTCCATTACCTGGAAGGTAATTCGTGTCTTCCCGCTCGCGCGGGATTGCGCTAGCTAAAGCGAAAGCAAAGTTTGAAGGAGCGTGACGTGGCAGGCGATTTCGACGGCAAAGTCATTCTGGTGACCGGCTCCTCCACCGGCCTTGGCGCGGCGATCGCGATCGGCGCGGCGAAGCGTGGCGCGAAGGCGGTCATCGTCAATTACGCGAGCAGCGCGAAAGAAGCCGAAGTTACGGCCGATGCCTGCCGCGCTGCCGGAGCAGCAGTCGAAATCGTGCAAGGCGACGTCGGCAAGGACGAAGACTGCATCAAGATCGCCAAAGCCGCCGAGAAGTTCGGGATGGTGCATGCGCTCGCAAACAATGCCGGCATCACCAAAATGGCGCCGAACCACGGCGACCTCACCGCACTCACGATGGATGACTTCCAGCGCGTCTATGCGGTCAATACCGTCGGCCCGTTCCAGATGATCCGCGCTGCGCGTTCGCTTCTCGAAGCCGCCGGAAAGTCGAGCGTCTTGATGACCTCCTCGATCGCCGCTGTCACAGGTGTCGGTTCCTCGGTCGCATACGCAGCCAGTAAAGGCGCGCTGAACACCATGACGATTTCGCTCGCGCGCGTACTCGCGCCGAAAATCCGCGTCAATGCGATCTGCCCCGGCTTCATCGACACGCCCTGGTTCACGAAAGGCGTCGGCGAGCAGGCTGCCGCTACAATTCGCGAGCGCGTGGCAACGCAGGCGCCGCTGAAAGAAGCGTCGAAGGCGGAAGACGTCGCCGATCCCGCGCTCTTCTTGTTATCGGATCATTCGCGTCACATAACCGGCGAGACGCTGATGATCGATGCCGGTATGCATCTCGGCTTCTCGCCGCTGGTCGCGCGCTAATTCCAAGTTGTCATTCCGGGGCGGCGCGCAGCGCCGAACCCGGAATCCAGAGCCGCACGTTATGTCACCCTGGATTCCGGATCGCGGCTTCACCGCGTCCGGAATGACAGGAATTACGCTAGCTTAATCTCTTCCTCGACTTCATGCTTGAGGCCGATCGCGTCGATGGTCAGCACGATTTTCGCTTGCAGCTTTTCGTTGCCTTTGATTTTTCCGCTTTCGAGCGCGGCACGCACCGCCTGCTCGACCTCGCGCTGCGAGGTAACGCCAACGACCTTCAGGAACTTGCGAAGGCTGATGTTGAAAGTCTCTTCGTTCATTTTTTAGCTCCCGGAACAAATGCTTTGTCACGGAAGTACAGGATTTGCTGGCTCGTGGCGAGTAGCTTGCCTTGGCGCGACCACAGCGAGGCGGTCTGGTCGGCATAGCCTTTGTTGAAAACATTCGCGTCGGCGACACCGAGCACGTAGTCGTCCCCTACTTCGGCGAGATCGGCCTCGTCGCAGTGGAAATAAGTCGTCATCGAAACGGTGCCGACGGTGATGAGCCGCCCAAGCACGTGAAAAGGCCGCGCGAAGAAAGCATCGCTCATGTTCATAAGCGAAAGAAAATCCATCTTCCGCAGCGGATTGTCCCGCATCCAGACTTCCGTGCGCGCGCTCCCTAATGGCGCGTCTTCTTTTCCGCGCATCACCGGAAATCCGCTTGCGAAGCGCATGTCGAAGCGGTCGATCCATGCGAGAGGCGCCTTGGCTTTCGGCGGCTCGATTTGCTCCGGCGCCGTC
>JAKFYO010000335.1 GCA_021730825.1 Hyphomicrobiales bacterium | reverse complement strand
TGGCTCGCATCGATCGCAACCGCTTTCGACTTTGCGCGCTTGCGCTCAAGCTCGGACACCAGATGCTCGGCCTGACCGGCGAACGACGAAATCCAGCGCCCGGCCGCCGAAAGCATAAGCTTTCCGGCTTCCTCTTTCTGACTGAGGGAAACGGCCTGCGCTGCCAAAACCTACTCCAACCGGCTTACAAACCCTGCCCGCTTTCCGGGCCGCGTCTGGCTGCTATTACTTACCACACGGCCATTGAGAGGCCGGACGGGCCGCCTAAGTTCCGGGAAAGAGTGACATTTATGCCGCGCCGCCTAGAGTTCCGGACCGAGAAATGGCCGATTTCCGGGGCATTCGCGATCAGCCGAGGGACCAAAACCGAGGCCGCCGTAATCGTCGTGGAAATTTCCGACGGTTCGGCCGTGGGCCGCGGCGAATGCGTGCCTTACGCGCGCTATGGCGAGTCGCTGGAAAACGTCAGTTGGGAAATTGAAAGACTCGCCCCCGCTATCGCGCAGGGCATGGACCGCGCGGCGTTGCAGACGGCGGTCGGCGCAGGCGCCGCGCGTAACGCCATCGACTGCGCGTTGTGGGATCTCGAGGCTAAGCTCACAGGTACGAGTGTCACGAAACTCGCAGGCGTCGCCGCACCGTCTCCAGTGACGACGGCTTACACGCTGAGCCTCGATACACCGGAAAAGATGGCGGCCGCCGCGAAGCAATCCGCGCGGCCCGTACTCAAGCTAAAGCTCGGCGCGGATGGCGATCTCGAAAGACTTGCCGCCATACGCGAGGCCGCACCCGATGCAGTCCTTATCGCCGACGCGAACGAAGGCTGGAACGCCGCGAACCTCCGCGTAAATCTCGAAGCCTGCGCCAAGGCAAAAGTCGCGCTCATCGAGCAACCACTGCCCGCGAACGGCGACGAAGCGTTGCGAGAAATTGCGAGGACGGTCCCGATCTGCGCCGACGAAAGCTTTCACGACCGCACGAGCTTTGCCGGACTCGACGGCAAATATGACGCCGTGAACATCAAGCTCGACAAAACCGGCGGACTCACCGAAGCGCTGCTGGTCGCGCACGAAGCCGAAGCGCGCGGACTTTCCATCATGGTCGGCTGCATGGTTTCGACTTCACTTGCGATGGCACCCGCATTGCTGCTCGCGGGCCGCGCGAAGTTCGTCGATCTCGACGGCCCGTTGCTGCTCGCCAAAGATCGCGAACACGCGTTGCGTTATGAAGGCTCCACGGTCTTCCCGCCCACGCCCGCGCTCTGGGGTTGAGCCCAGGCGAGCAGCGCAAGCACACAACCGAGCGCCGCGATCAAAGATGACGCGAAGAACGCGTAAGCTCCGTAGCTTGCGTAGAGCGGCCCGGCCGCGAAGGTCGCGAGCAGCATCGCGATGCTGACCGCGGTCGAGGAAAACGCCTGCGCCCGCCCCTGCGCGCCGCCACCGCCGCTTTCTCCTGCAATCGCGACCATGCCGAGGAACGTCGCCGTAAACGTAAAGGCATGCATCATCATGAGCGGCACGAGTAACGCCTGCGGCGGATCGAGGGCAGTCAGCGCAAAGCGCACGATCGAGGAAACGCCACCCATCAGAATGAGTCCGATCGGCGAGAAGCGCTTCAGCATGACCGTCGCAAAATAGAACACCACTACTTCGGCGGCGACGCCCGCGCCCCACAGAAAGCCTATGAAACTCGACGAGATGCCGCTTCCGCGCCAATGCAGCGAGCCGAAAGCGTAAAGCGCCGCGTGGCTTGCCTGCACGCAAGCCGCCGCAAATACGCAGAGCAAAACGCGCGTGTTAATTTTAGGAGGTGCCTTCAGTTCTTCCACCGCCGGCAACTCCAGCCGCGGCAGCATTTGCACCGAGACCGCATAGATCATCAGAGATGCCGCGATGAACCAGACGATGGACGACGGCGGCAGCACTTCGAGCGCGACCCCGAGTGCCACGTTCGCGAGGATGAAAGCCACCGAACCCCAGAGCCGTGCGCGACCGTAATCGAAGCCGCGCTCGCGCGAGAGGCGCACCGCGAAAGCATCGGTCAGCGGGAATGATGGCCCCCAGAACAGGGTCGCAAAAGCAATCAGCACGAGGATCGATAAATTCCCCGGTAGCAGCGCCATCAGAATAAAGGCGAGCGCGGAGCCGATACCGAGCACTGCCAGAAACCGCCGCGGCCGCCCGAGCCGGTCCGAAAGAATGCCCGCGATCGGGTTTGCAACCAGCCGCATCGCCATTGGCAGGCCAATGGCGATCCCGATGGCCTCCGGCGTAAAGCCCATCGCCGCAAGGAATACCGGGAAGAACGGCAGATAAATTCCGGCGGGAATGAATAGCGCCGCATAGACCGCCGCCAGGGTCAGGGAACTATTGGAACCGCTTAAAAAGGTGCGGCTGGGCCGGGAATCAGACAATGGTTATCTTTCGTAAGTGATTCATCGTTCATGGTCGAACCAAGCCAGCGCCTTCTAGCTGATCCGGGCCCGCAATGCCGCTTCCGCCTGCAAGCCAGCCGATTTCAGAGACCGACTACGAAGCGATAGAAGCTGCGGTAAAAGAAACTGCGCGCGGGCGCTGGTTTCTCGAAGAATACGCACAGCGCAACCGGCACGCCGATACCAAGCTCGTGCTCGACGCGATCCAGCGCCTCCAGCGCTCTGTGCTGGGCGCGGATGTCATCAATGCGCCGGCACCCGCCCCCCAAATTCCGGTCATTCGCGAAGACCTGAACGAGATCGAACGTACCGCAGACGCTACGCGCAAAGCGCTCCGCGATATCGATGCCGCCCATCAGCGCGACGGCGATCTCGGCAAGGAACTCGACATGATCGTCGCGGTCTCCGCGCAGGCCGTCTCCGGCGTACTGTCGGATGCCGACCGCATCGCCGAAATTTCCTCGACCATGCGCACGCAAGGCGTCGCCGCATCTATCTGCGATCAGATCGACGGGCTCGCCGAGCACATCAACACGGCCTGCGCGTTTCAGGATCTCACCGGCCAGCGCACGCAGAAAGTTGTCGCGGCACTTCGCTTGCTGGAGTCACAAGTACATAGCCTCGTAAAACTCTGGCAGGCCGAAAGCCCGGTTCAGGCCCCAGCAAAAAATGCACTCTTAAGCGGCCCCGCACGCGAAGGGGAAGGCTTGATGCAGGATCAGGTCGACGAACTGCTTTCGATCGACCAGAACCACGACATCTTCTGGGATGAGAAAGCGGCAGCCGCCGTTGGCGCTCCGGCA
>JAKFYO010000144.1 GCA_021730825.1 Hyphomicrobiales bacterium | reverse complement strand
GGCGAGCCTGCGGCGATAGCGGCGCAATTCGCGCGCGTCGCGCGGCGGCAGCGTCGCTTCGCGGCGGAGATCGACATACGGCGCTTCCTCGACCGATGAGACATGCGCGCGGCGGGAAAGGAGCGGCGAAATCTTGGCGTCGCTGCGGACCTTGCGAAGAAGGGCTGCGTCCGCGCCGAGCTTGCCTGCGGCATGCAGCGCCTGCACCAGATGCGCCTCATTGCCTGCGCGGGATAAAATCGCGTCGCCATATTGAATGAGCGGGTCACCGAGGAAGCGCAACACGCGGCTACCCGCCATCGTGGTCATCACGAGCGGCAGGATCGCGACCGGCATCCCATGTTCGCGGACGACGACGATGTGCGGCTCATGGCCATGCGCGAGGTGCGCGTTGATCGCAGCTTCCGCCACGGCGAAAGCCTGGAAGGGTGTGCTAAGCGCGCCTTCGCGCTCGATCGCGCGCCAGTCGCCTGCCGCCTGATCCAGCGCGTGCTTGCCGGAATAAATTTCGGCGTCGCCGGCCGCGCGCTCGGGCTTCGCGGCACGGCGCACGCTCTCGCCAAATCCCGCCGCGATTTCGGGGAAGGATTCGAGGGTCGCGAATAGTTCGAGGGCGAGTTCGACGGGCATCGGCGGCGTTTTTTCTGGCGTCTCCGGTTGGCCTGTTTTAGCCGTTTGCCGCTTTATTATTCATTGTCCTAGCGCCGCACGCGGGCTTTAAGATCAGGTATCCTTAACGGGCCGGATATTTCCCGGTAGAAGTACGGCACTAAAACGAGCCAAGTTCGAACCAACCCATGTTCATCAACTTCTTCAACGAGCTGAAATCGGCGGGCCTTCCGGTCACGGTGCGCGAGTACCTGACGCTGATGGAGGCGCTGAATTCGGACGCGGACCTCGCGAACCGGCGCGTGGAGGATTTCTATTTCCTCTCGCGCGCGGTGTTGGTCAAAGACGAAAGAAATCTCGACAAGTTCGACCGCGTGTTCGGCCATGTCTTCAAGGGCCTCGACCTCATGTCGGACAACGCCGGCACGGCGCAAATTCCGGAAGAGTGGCTCCGCAAGCTCGCGGAAAAATATCTCACCGAAGAAGAAAAAGCGCAGATCAAGGAGCTTGGCTGGGACAAGCTCATGGAGACGCTGGCCGAGCGCCTGAAAGAACAGAAGGGCCGCCATCAGGGCGGCTCGAAGTGGATCGGCACCGCGGGTACCTCGCCGTTCGGTGCGTACGGCTATCACCCCGAAGGCATCCGTATCGGGCAGGATAAAAACCGCAACAACCGCGCGGTGAAGGTGTGGGACAAGCGCGAGTTCAAGGATCTCGACGACACGGTCGAGCTTGGCACACGCAACATCAAGGTCGCGCTTCGGCGCCTGCGTAAATTCGCGCGTACCGGCTCGCCGGACGAACTCGATCTTCCCGGCACGATCCGCGAGACCGCGAACCACGGTTTTCTCGACGTGCAGATGCGGCCCGAGCGCCGCAACGCCGTGAAGGTTCTGCTGTTCCTCGACATCGGCGGCTCGATGGACTGGCACATCGAGCTATGCTCGGAGCTGTTCTCCGCCGCGCGAACGGAATTCAAGAATCTCGAGACCTTCTACTTCCACAACTGCCTCTATGAGAGCGTGTGGAAGCAGAACGTGCGGCGGCATAGCGAGCGCACGCCGACCTGGGATGTGCTGCACAAATTCCCGTCCGACTACAAAGTGATCTTCGTCGGCGACGCGAGCATGAGCCCCTACGAGATCATGATGCCGGGCGGCTCGGTCGAGCACATGAACGAGGAGGCGGGGCAGGTGTGGATGGAGCGCGTGACGCGGCTCTATCAGCACGCGGTGTGGCTGAACCCGGTGCCGCGCGAGCACTGGGACTACACGCAATCGATCCGCATGATGCGGCAGCTTTTCTCGGACCGTATGTATCCGCTCACGCTCGAAGGACTCGACGAGGCGATGCGGGAGTTGGTGAGGTAGATTCTTGAATAGGAAAATATAAATGCTGCGACGACTAAATTTTGAGAATTTCAAATCGTGGCGAGATGTCACAATTGATTTTGGAAAAATTACTGGATTATTCGGAACAAATTCTTCCGGAAAATCTAGTCTTATCCAGTTTTTATTGTTGTTGAAACAGACCAAGGACGCCACAGATCGCGCAACGACCTTGGAGTTAGGAGGTCCTTACGCAGATTTGCGGAGCTATCGCAACTTAGTTTTCAATCACAACGAAAAACGGAATTTATCGTGGCAGTTGCAGTTTTTAACACCTGAGTTGCTCCGAATCAGCGACGCTAGATTGCGACGCATGGACCAGCTAATTCAAACTCATTTAGTCACGCTTCAAGCCGAAGTGGAAAGTCGGAACGGCTCACCAAGAAGCAAGATGATTTCTTATACCGCTGGTGGCTTAAGGTTTTCTTTGAGAGCCAAGGGTTCCGAATCTTCTTACGAACTAAATGCGGAGATGCGCAGAGTTAGGATTCTTGCCGATGCTCCAAGAAAAATAAAAAAATTCGAATTCAAGAGATATCCGGGGCGAGTCTGGCAACTTCCTGGGCCGATTAAGTCGTATGCGTTCCCTGATCAAGTTCGCACATACTATCGTAATGCTGCTTTTTTATCCGATTTAGAAGCTTCGTACGAAGAACAATTGGACAGGATTTACTATCTAGGACCACTCAGGGTTTCTTCGAAGCGAGAGTATGTTTGGGCTAGGTCGAAACCTAGCGACGTCGGTACTCGTGGTGAGGCAACAGTCGAAGCGATCTTAGCAGCGACCATTACGAATGAAAAAAGAAACGTCCGTCACAAATCCCGTTTGCTGAACTTTCAAGAGGTGATCGCTTATTGGCTGAAGGAGATGGGTCTCCTCCATTCTTTTAGAGTTGAAGAAATTGGTCGTGGGACAAATCTTTATCAAGCTCGAGTGCAGATTGGCGCAAATAGCCCGGAGGTATCGCTTACAGAGGTGGGCGTTGGGGTTTCGCAAGTTCTTCCGGTGCTTACACTTCTCTATTACGTACCTGAGAACGCCACTGTTCTCCTCGAGCAGCCAGAGATTCATTTGCATCCTTTGGCACAAGCAAGGCTTGCGGACGTAATCGTAAGTGTTGCGCAGAGGAGAAATGTTCAAGTGGTTGTCGAAAGTCACAGCGAGCATTTTATTTTAAGATTGCAACGCAGGATTGCTGAAGATGTGATCTCTTCTAAGGAAATAAAAATGTATTTCTGCAGCTCCACCAAAGCGGGCGTCTCTAGTAT
>JAKFYO010000026.1 GCA_021730825.1 Hyphomicrobiales bacterium | reverse complement strand
GTGGCAATCGGTGAGGCGGGGCTCGATTATTTCCGGAACAACAGCTCGGTCGAAAATCAGGAGCAGGGCTTCCGCCGCCACATCGCGGCCGCCCGCGAAACCGGCCTGCCCCTCGTGATCCACGCGCGGGAAGCCGACGACGACGTTGCCAGAATTCTCGAAGAGGAGTCCGCCAAGGGTGCCTTTCCCTTCGTGCTTCACTGCTTCACCGGCGGGCCTGATTTGGCAAAGCGCGGGGTCGCACTCGGCGGATATGTTTCGTTTTCGGGAGTGATCACGTTCAAGAAAAACGAGGCGCTGCGCGAGATCGCAGCCAGCGTGCCCGCCGACCGGATTCTGGTCGAAACCGACGCGCCTTATCTCGCGCCCGAGCCTTATCGCGGCAAGCGCAACGAGCCGGCTTACGTCACGAACACCGCGCGGGCGCTGGCGGCCGCGCGCAACACGGATTTCGACACCATCGCGCGTCAGACCACGGATAACTTTTTTCGCCTCTTCTCCAAGGTTCCACGCGGAGCGTAAGCTTTGCTCGCATGACCTACACCTTCACCATTCTTGGCTGCGGCTCTTCCGGCGGCGTGCCGCGCGTGGGTCAGGGCTGGGGTGCATGCGATCCGTCTAACCCGAAGAACCGCCGCCGCCGCTGTTCGCTCCTCGTCGAGCGCGAAAGTGCCGGCGGCCGCACCACGGTCCTGATCGACACTTCGCCGGATCTGCGCGAGCAACTGTTAGACGTAAATGTTGGCGCGCTCGACGCGGTACTTTATTCGCACGATCACGCCGACCATACGCACGGAATCGACGACCTGCGGCCGCTGGCACTCGTCCAACGCAAACGCATCGACGTCTATGCCGACGAGCAGACATCCAAACTGCTGCACGAGCGCTTCGGCTACTGCTTCGAGACGCCGGTCGGCAGCGATTATCCGCCCATCCTGCAAGAACACCGGATGCGCGAGGGCCGTGAGGTCACGGTTACCGGCAAGGGTGGGGAGATCTCAGCACTCCCTTTTCCGATGCAGCACGGCTCTACCCAGGCACTGGGCTTCCGGATCGGAGCCGCAGCCTATTCCTGCGACGTGAATGACCTTCCGGCGTCGAGCCTGACGGCACTGGAAGGGCTCGACCTGTGGATCGTGGATGCGCTTCGCTACCGGCCGCATCCCAGCCACTTCTCGGTCGATGAAACGCTAGCCTGGATCGCGCGCGTGAAACCGAAGCGGGCTGTGTTGACCAACCTGCACACCGATCTCGACTTCGAGGAGCTCAGAGCGAGGCTGCCGGCGAACGTCGAGCCGGCTTACGATGGGATGAGATTATCTATATAAATCATATAAATAACAGAGATAGATACAGTCTTATAGGCTTCTGGATAAAATATCGATCAAGCCGGTAGAGTAATCAACCAAGTAATTGATATTATTACTGTTGTTTCCCGTAGCCGATCAGGTCGAGCCCGGTCCAGTAGCCTTCGAGCAGGCCATCGTGGTCGGCTTCGCCTTCTGACGCGAGCGACGGCGCCTGATCGACCACGCGGTTGCGGCCGAGGCGTTTAGCCTCGTAGAGCGCGGCGTCGGCGATAACGAGGGCGCCTGCAAGCGTCTCTGCGTCCTCAGGAACGACTGCCACACCGACGCTCGCGCCTACCGGAAAACGGTTTCCGTCGATCTCGACCGGCTCCTGAAGCGCCAAGCGGATCTCGTCGCCGAAGGCGCGGGCGGAGGCACGGGGGTCCAAAGCGCCCGGAAGGGCGATCAGCGCCACGAATTCGTCGCCGCCGAGGCGGGCAACCGTCGCACGGTCGCTGGCAACGGCCGCAATGCGCCGCGCAACCGCGGTCAGCACTTTATCGCCCATGGCGTGGCCGAAAATGTCGTTCACCGGCTTGAAGCCATCGAGGTCGATCGCGAGCAGCGCTTCCGGAATGAGATTGCCGCGCTTGTCGCGCTCGGTGCCACGGGCGAGCATCTGGCGCTCGAGATAGCGGCGGTTCGGAAGGCCGGTGAGGCGGTCGAGATACGCAAGCCGCTCGAACTCCGCGATCATGGAATTGAAGCTCGCGGCGAGGTCATGCAGTTCGGTCGCGACCCGCGGCGAAAGATTGACGCGCGTACCCATGCGGCCGGCCTTCAGGCGCAAGGCCGTATTGTTGAGCTGGCGCACGCCGCGCAGCACGCTGAATTCGGCGATCGTCAGCGCAACAGCGGCTGAGCCCGCAGCAACCAGCAGGAGCCACAACAAATCGACCATGAAGCGATGGCGGATCGGCGCAAGCACCGCTTCGCGATCGAAAGTAACCGCGACGGTGAGTTGCATGTCGCTGACATGAGCGACGCCATAGATGCGCGCGACTCCGTTCTCCTCGATGTCGAGCACAGGAGTTTTTGCATGGACGAGTTTCTGCAGCGTTTCGTCGCTGGTGCCGGTTTCGGAAATGCTGACCAGATTTGTGTGCTGGTGCCGCGAGATGAGCCCGCCGTCGCGATTGATGGCGAGTACCGATCCGCGATAGCGATCATGCGCGACATCGGAAAGCGAGGAAATCCAGTTCAGTTCGACGCTGATCACCAGTACGCCGGTGATCTGCTCGATCGCGTTCTTGATCGGCAGGCCGATGGCGACGACCGGTTGCTTGCTGACGCGGCCGATCATGGCATTGCTGATCGTGAATTCGCCGGTCCGCATGGCATCCTTGAATGCCGGCCGGTCGGCGAAACTCAGCCCGTAGCCGTTCGGCCGGCTGGCGCAAACGGCGGTGCCTTGTGTGTTCAGCAGAAACATGGTGCCGACCGAACTCGCACGGGCGCTCACTTCGGCGAGTATTGCGGGGCAGTTCAGTCCGTGATGCTGAATTGCAGGGACGTTCTTCAGCGCTTCGGCAAGACCGCGCGCATAGGCCAGAAGCTTCTGCTGTTCGACGGCGCCGTTCACCGCCAATGAGGCTGCGAGTTCGCGCGCTTCAAGGAGCGCGCGTTCATTCGTCGAATTGAGACGCACGAGATGGAGCGCAAACACAGGCAACGCCGCAAGCGCAACGATCGCAACCAAGAGCCAGCGAAGCCGCGCCGGCCCACGCTGAAAATCCGCCATAGCCATAAAAATTCCAGCCCCGAAAAGCATTCCCGCAGCGCTACTATGGTTGCGTGGCGTTAAAATCGGCCGCTGGAGATGATTCAAATTTGATCGAAATTCGAGCCTGTTTAGACCTGCCTATGTGGTTATGTTCCATAATATGTCTTCTGCGAATCAAGCTGGCGGACAAAGCCAGCCCGCCTTGGAG
>JAKFYO010000167.1 GCA_021730825.1 Hyphomicrobiales bacterium | reverse complement strand
CCCGGACTTTTGCGAACTGAGAAGGGTGAAGGTGCCGCGATTGCAACCGAAGTATGGGCGATGACTGCGGAGGCATTCGGGAAATTCGTCTCGAAGATTCCTTCGCCGCTGTCGATCGGTACGGCGAGTTTCGGCGATGGTACCGCCACCAAATGTTTTCTGGTCGAAGCGGAGGCCACTCGATCCGCGCAAGATATTTCGGCCTTTGGCGGCTGGCGCAATTACGTAGCGAAGGTCTGAAGAATTTCGACCAGCGACAATTCCTACAAACCAGAAATTAGGCTTATCGAACGATGCCGTCGAGAGCGCAGTTTACAGCTTAGTGTTTGATTCTTCTCACCAGCAATGAGACTCTTAATCACCGGGTCCAAGGTTCGTGCCCTTGTGCGCCCACCAAATCTTCAAAGCTAATTCGGCCTCTGTTTTGGAGCGGCCGAGATGAAAGAAGTCCAAGTGGGTTCGGGTGCATTTCTACTCGTTTTCAGTGACGTAAAGCACGAAGACGAACAGGATTATTTTCGCTGGCTGACCACGGAACACGTCGAAGAGCGCTTGGGCATTCCGGGGTTTCTTGCCGTTCGCATTTTCAAAACTGCGATCCCCGGCGGCAACCGCTATTTCATCTGGTATCAGCTCGAGAATGCGGATGTGGTTGATAGTGCCGGTTATCTCGAGCGGCTGAATAATCCGACGCCGTGGTCCCAGCGCATCATGCCCATTCTCGGCAATTTTGGCCGGGGCGGGGGTGCGGTAACGGCTCGTCGCGGAGAGCAGCCGGGCGCTTATGCGGTGACTGTCGGGCTGGAGAAGGTGCCCGCCGACGCCAATGCAGTCTTGCAAAAGATCGAGCAAATACCGGGCGTCGTTTCGCTTTATCTGCTTGAGACCAACCTTCAGAAAACGACGGTGCAAACCAGCGAGCGCGAACTGAGGAAGGGCGATAAATCTTTCGCGGGCTGGCTCGTGATAGAGGTCACGGACCGCGATGCGTTGATGGCGTTGCCGATGGCCATTTCCGGCCTTGCGGACGGCAAGGACGAGAACGCGATTGGCGGTCCATACCGCCAGGTATTCTCGCGCTAAAGCACCGGGAACGGCCCCGGAAATTCGTCTACGAAGGCAGCGTGACTTACGAATCCTGCTCGTTCGCTCCATGTGTGAACGAGGAACTGCGGCGGCTCCTGTACGAAATTCAGCGAAGGCTTTTCGCCTAAATCGAGTTCGAAGGGGAAAGAACAGGCGGGCGCAAGCAGCACAGGCACGCCTGCAATGTTGGCCACGATCATGCGATGCGCGTGGCCGCAGACTATGGCCGAGATATTCTCGGCGTGTTTAGTGACGATTGCCTTGAATTCTTTAAGCCCATTTTTGATGCCGTAATTGTCCATTCCGACGAGGCCGGTCGTGAACGGCGGGTGATGCATCGCGATCAGCGTTGGTTTTGCGTCGCCGTTAGCTAGAGCAGCGCGCAACCATGAAAGACGCTGCGCGCAAATTTCACCGTGAACCTTGCCGGGAACGATGGTGTCGAGCCCGATTACGCGTAACGGAAACCGATCCTCGAAAAAGCTGAGATGCCCGCCTTCCTGGGCGGTCACGCATTGCGGAATCTTGCCTAGCATTTCTTCGCGCACGTCGTGATTGCCCGGAACCGCGAGTACCGGGCAGGTGAGGCGCTTCAACTGCTCGACGATGAAATCATATTCTTCCGGCTTGCCGTTTTCGGCGAGATCGCCTGAGAGTAGCACGAGATCCGGCTTCGGATTGAGCGAAAGCACGCGGGAAATGCAGCGCTCGAAATTCGCGCGGCTGTCCACGTGTTTGCCGAAAAGTTTCCCCGGCTTCGAAACGTGCATGTCGGTGATCTGTGCAATCAACACGCGAGCAGTTCCTTCCGCGCGGCGTGTCGCCGCAATAGTGCAGCGCAACAACCCGATAATTCTGTTGGCGAATTCCACATCGCGGCGACTGTCATAAAACTGTTATATGAATGCTAGAACCACAAAACAACAAAACGCGTCCGGGGCGGCATGGCTTTCATCGAAATACAGAATGCGACGAAGAAGTGGGGCGGCGCGGTCGGCGTGGACAATGTGAGCCTTTCGATTGCGAAGGGCTCGTTCGTGGTTCTGCTCGGTCCTTCGGGTTGCGGCAAGTCCACTACGCTGCGGCTGATCGCCGGGCTCGAATCTCCGGACCAAGGCCGCGTGCTGATCAACGGACGCGACGTTACCGCGGAGCCGCCTTCGAAGCGCGGCATCTCCATGGTGTTTCAATCCTACGCGCTGTTTCCGCACCTGAGCGTCGCGGAGAATATCGTGTTCGGTTTGAAGGTGCGCGGTGTTGGTCGCGCCGAGCGCACGGAGCGGCTCGAGACCGCGCTCCAGCGCACGGGGCTCAAAGGCTACGAGCATCGCAAGCCAGCGCAGCTTTCCGGCGGTCAGCGGCAGCGTGTGGCGCTTGCGCGCGCAATTATCGCCGATCATCCGATCTGCCTCATGGATGAGCCGCTTTCCAATCTCGACGCGAAGCTCAGGCACTCGGTGCGGCAGGAAATCCGTTCTTTGCAGCGGCAGCTTGATATGACTGTCATATACGTGACGCACGATCAGACCGAAGCAATGGCGATGGCCGATGTCGTCGTGCTGATGAAAGACGGGCGCATTGAGCAATTTGGTTCGCCACAGGAACTCTATGAAAACCCGGCGACTGCATTCTCCGCGTCCTTCATCGGAACTCCGCCGATGACGCTGCTTCCGGCGGCGGGCGTTCCTGACGTGCTGTTACCGGTGGCGACACCAAACGGAAAAGAGAATCTTACGCTGGGTATTCGTCCGGAAAGTATCCGCGCCGTTTCGAACGCGTCAGGCGGTTTGCACGGCTCTGTCAAGAATACCGAATTCATGGGTGCCGAAACATTTGTCTATGCGGACACGGCGGCGGGTCCGCTGATCGCAAGAATTCCCGGACGCGTCACGCGCGAGCCGGGCGAAGAAATTTTTCTCGCGTGGGATCGCGGAGACGCGGTGCTGTTCGAAAAAGAATCCGGCAAGCGTCTGCTGCTCGCAGCAGACAAAAGTGCCGGGCACAGACGTGCCGTAACTGCATAACGAATACAAGAACGACAACAGAGGAGAGCTGGTGGTGAAAAAATTCATCCAGGGGCTGATCGCGGGAACGATGTTCCTCGGCGCAGCCGGTGTTGCGTCCGCACAGACGCAGCTGACGATGTACTACCCGATTGCGGTCGGCGGCGCGCTGACCAAGGTCATCGACGGCATGATCGATGAGTTTCACAA
>JAKFYO010000209.1 GCA_021730825.1 Hyphomicrobiales bacterium | reverse complement strand
GACATCGTTGCGGAAGACTTTGCTCTTGGCACCGCGCTGCAACAGATCGTTGATCATGCCGACCAGCGGCGAGTGCAACTCGCGAATTTTCTTCGAGCGCTTGAGGTAAGCCGCACGGTGCAGGTTTTCTGTAGCAAGCAAGCTCAGAAATTCCGGGTGATCGCGATAGTAATTCCAGGTGAAGGCGACAAGCTCCCGCATGCCGGCCACCGGATCGCGCTTCTTCAGATCGAGCTTGATTTCTTCCGAGCGGATTTCCGCGTAAGCGGCCTCAAGCACGGCGAGATAAACGCCGTCCTTGTCGCCGAAGTAGTGATAGATCATGCGCTTGTTGACGCCGGCGCGATCCGCGATTTCGTCGACACGCGCACCGCCGAGACCCTTTGCCGTGATCTCGGCCGTCGCTGCGGCAAGGATCACCGCACGCGTACGTTCGGGATCGCGCGCGTTTCCGTTTGCGCGCTTTAACGGTATTTTTTTTGCGGCGACCGCGGTTGCCATCAGTGCAATGCCTTCAATCGTTCTGAAATCGGTCGCGGCGCCCAATCCGCCTTGACGCCAAGGTCGGCAAGAATCACTTGCGCAGCATTGTAGCCCGGAAGCCCGGTGACATTGCCGCCGGGATGGCTCGACGAGCCACACAGATACAAATTCGGAATGTGCGCGCGATACCTGCCGGCGCCCGAAAACGGCCTATCGTGACCGACCTGCCCATTCGTGAAGGCGCCGATCAGCAAATCCGCTTCGCGCATATTCGGCAGTTCGCGCTCGACATCGAGCGGCGAGCGGGTGAAGGCGTCGATGACGGCACCGTCGAGGTTCGGCGCGTGCTTGCGCCAGAGCTTCAGCATCTTCTCGCCGTGCTTGTCCTTGTAGGCGTCCCAACTCGAAGAATCATTGTTCAAATGATACGGCAGCTTCTCCCACATGAACGCCGTGTGCTTGCCGTTCGGCGCTTGTGTCGGGTCGAACAACGAAGGCGTGGCGCCCCACATCACGGTATCGGGCACGGTGCCTGCTTCGTGATGGCGCACGATGTCGTTGAACTGATCGACGTGATCGAGCCCCATGATCACCATGAAGGCTTTCTTAAGCGCGGGATTGTTTTTCGCGGCGGCATATTGCGGCGCTTCATGCAGATTGAGATGAAGCGCGAACAGAGGCGCCAGCAGATTGTATTGAAACTTCGACGCGAGGTCGCGGATTTCGCGCGGCACCAGTTTCTCGTCGAGCAGATCGAGAAAGGTCTGCTGCGGGTTCAGCGCGGAGGCGACGAAGGTCTTTGCGCGGATAACCTCCCCTTCCCGTGTTTCGATGCCGACGGCTTTTCCGTTTTCGATCACGATCCGGGAGAGTTCGGTATTCAGGCGAATTTCGCCGCCGCTTTCACGCACTGCGTTTTCGAGTGCGCGGGCGAGCGCCGCGGTGCCGCCACGCGACATCTGCGCCTTTGCAGGCGACGCAAGCAGTGCCGCAATGTGATGGCCAAAACCCTTTACGCGCAGATCGACTTCGCGAAGGCCGTTGAAGAACAGAAGGCCCGCTTTCACGGCCGGGTTTTCAAATTCCTGATGCACGAATTCGAGCGGCGAGAGAGCGCTTACTTCGAGCAGGCGGCGTCCGGCGGCACTCTTTTCCAGAAGCGCGCGACGCTCTTTCACCGGCAGCGGCGGCGACTTCGCCTCCCAGGAAAGAATATCTCGCACGATCGGCACAAAATCGCTTTGCCAGCGCTTCAGCGTCTCTGCATCTTTTTTCGAGAAATTTTCGAAGGAAGCTATGGTGCGCTCAATATCGGTCCACCATTCCAGCGAGCGCTCGTCGCTCGTGATCATGGCGACATTCAATTCCGGCTCGATATACTTCGCGCCGTGACGCGCAAGTTCGAGATCGGCGTACCACGGCATCTGCGTGATCGCGCGCTGGAAGAAGGCATGCGTGTTGTGCAGGAAGCCTGGACGGCGCGGGTCTTCCATCGTGGACAGGCCGCCGCCCGCAATATGACGGCGGTCGATCGAGAGAATCTTTAATCCGGCCTTGCCGAGATAGGCCTGCAACACGAGCGCGTTGTGTCCCGCGCCGATGATGATGCCGTCCCAGCTCATTCCATTCCCAAGAGCCGGTAAATCCGGCGCGTGTATTCGCCGAATTTTTCGGTGTTGCGCACGTCCAGCGTGCGCGGCATCGGAATATCGACCTCGAAATTATCCGCCATCTTTGCCGGGCCTGCGGTCAACACCACGACCCGCGTACCAAGGAAAACGGCTTCGGTGATGCCGTGGGTCACGAAGATGATGGTCTTCTTCGCCTTCGCCCAGATTTGCAGCAGTTCGAGATTCATTTTCTCGCGGGTCAGCGCGTCCAGCGCGCCGAACGGCTCATCCATCAGAATCAGCTTCGGATCATGCACCAGCGCGCGCGCAATCGATGCGCGCTGCTGCATGCCGCCGGAAAGCTCGTAGGGATATTTGTCCTCGTGGCCCTTGAGGCCAACGAGATCGAGAAGTTCGTAGGCGCGCTTCCGTGCGGCTTCCTGTGGCAATCCCAGAATTTCAGCGGGCAACATCACGTTGTCGATGATGCGCCGCCACTTCAACAGAAGCGGCTGCTGGAACACCATGCCGATGTCCTTTGCCGGATTGAACGGCTGCGTTCTGGAACCGATGCGAACGACACCGCCGTCAAAGCCATGCAGGCCCGCCAGAATTTTCAGGAGCGTAGTCTTGCCGCAGCCGGACGGCCCGACGAGCGAAACGAGCTCGCCCTGTTCAACATCGAAGGTCGCCTGCGACACCGCGAGAAATTCCTTGCCGCGGGTCCGATAGACCTTCTTGACGTTATCGAGATGAATGAATGCTTCGGTCATGGCGAGGCCTATTGAATCCGCGCGTCTTTGACGACGAAGTAGCGCTCAAGTCCGAGCACGATGCCGTAAAGCACGCCGCCGATCAGCGTGATCAGGATCACCGCCATGAACATCGCGGCGGTGTCGAGCGTCACTTGTACTTGCAGCATCAGGTAACCGAGGCCGCGTTCGGAGCCGAGAAACTCGCCGACGATGGCACCTGCGACGGCGAGAATGGCCGCGACCTTCATGCCGGAGAAGATATAGGGCAGCGCGCCCGGAAGCTGGATTTTCACGAACAACTGCCAGCGTGAGCCGCGCAAGGTGCGAACGAGGTCCAGAAGATCGGGCTCGACTTCGCGAAGTCCGCGCGCGGTCGTCAGCACGATCGGGAAGAAGCAGATCGCGAACGCCATCAGCGTATTCGGCCAGATGCCGTAGCGGAACCAGACGATCATCAAA
>JAKFYO010000052.1 GCA_021730825.1 Hyphomicrobiales bacterium | reverse complement strand
GCTTTCGAGAAGTTGCGTCAGGCTGTCGAGGCCGACGTTGAACGGATCCAGAATTGAGGGACGCATGCCATGCGCACGCGTCCACTCGATCGCCATTACACCGTTCACGCTGAGGCACGACAACCAGGCTGAGAACAATTTGTTAGGATCGTAGGAGTGGTCGTAGCTGTTCGAATAAACGATATCGACGGCGCCGAGCCACTCCGGCTTCACCTCGTGAAAATCCCACTCGATCGTCATCGGAAATTGCGAAGCCGTGTCGGAAATTTCCGTTCCGATAATGGCGGCGGCCTTCGATAGCGATGCCTGAAAATATTTCTGTTCGGCTGCGTTGCGCGTGCCGTGACAGAGCACCAGTTTTATTTCCGGGATCAGTTTTTCCAGTTCGCGGCAGAGTGAAGCGATATTCTCCTGCGCGACGAAGACGCGTTCGATTTTGCCTTTGTTTCCGAGCGTTTGAATCTTCTTATAGAGTTCGTAATCGAACTTGCCGTTGGTTTTATACGACATGACGTCGAAGTGCTCGCCGTGCTCGAGCTTCTTCAGCCCGACGCGCTCGTTATAAAGCCGGCGGATTTCGATTTCGTATGGATCCGGGTTGAGGCCGCGTTTCAGCCGATGCCGCAGGCGGAAGATGAGATAGTCGAGATAACCGATCATGCCCCTGTCCTACGATGCGCGTGCATTTGAAGCAATCGCAGGAGGAGATTACCGGCCTTCGCGTGCCCAGGCCGCCGCGATGCCCGCCATCAGAATCAGCAAACCCGAAAGCCCCGCGAACAGCGGGAATAGACCGAGGCCACGCACCACGCTTGCGTCGCGCATCTTGATGCCCAGCCAGTCCGGCCCGGCGAAGCGCTCGGCAGAGCGGATTTGCGCGATGCGCGGCGCGCCGCCGGAAAGATCCGCGAGCCGCAACACACCGCCGCTGGTGCCGTTTGCGAGCGGCAACATCACGTCGCGCGTGCTGGTCACTTCCAGATACTCGCGCGGATTGAGCGGGCCGAGATTGATAAGCGCCGTTAGCTTCCCATCGGTCGCACGCCACAGGCCGAGCTCTTCGGCCTTGATGGCGGCGCGGAAGATGCCGGGTTCGGCACGCGAGAGATTCAAAATCTGCGTTGCGCCGGATGGTTGCGTCACGGTCACCGGTTCGGCGGTTTCGCTCATCGTACGCCGCTCGACGAGAATTTCGCCGCCGCGCGCACTCATCACAAGCCGCTCTTCCTCCAGCTCCGGCTCCTTCATCAGCCAGTGCGAGAGGCGGCGCAGAAGATCGAGATGAGGGCCGCCGCCTTGGTAACCGCGCGCCCAGAGCCAGATGTGATCCGACAACAAGAGAGCCACGCGGCCCTCGCCATGACGTGACAGAACCAGCAGCGGCTGATTGCCGGGGCCGCTCATCAGGGCGGTGCCGTTCGAGGTTTGCGCGTCGATCAAACGGTAGAACGGGCTCCACTGCGGCGGTGACATTTCGGAGCCTGGCAGTGCGCGCGTGACCGGATGGCGTTTGCCGTCATCGCTTAAGGCTGGCTTGTAGGCGACTTCGGTGATGTTGCCGGTCGGTGTCGCGGGCAGGATCGCTTCGAGCGGCGTGCGCCACACCGAATTACGGCCCGCGTAATCCGGGCCTGCCGCGATCAAAAGCGCGCCGCCGCCGCGGACATATTCGACGATGTTGTCGAAATAGATCAACGGCAGCACGCCCTGCTGGGCGTAGCGGTCGAAGATGATCAGGTGAAATTCCTTGATCTTCGTCTGAAACAGTTCGCGCGTCGGGAACGCGATCAAGGACAACTCCTGAATCGGCGTGCCGTCCTGCTTCTCCGGCGGGCGAAGAATGGTGAAGTGCACGAGATCGACGTTCGCGTCCGACTTTAGCAAGTTACGCCAGGTGCGTTCGCCCGAATGCGGCTCGCCGGAAACGAGCAGCACGCGCAGCTTTTCGCGCACGCCATCGACCGTCAGCGCCACGCGATTGTTGAGAAGCGTTAGTTCGCCTTCGAGCGGGGAGGCGTCGATCTCGATGATGTTTGCGCCCGCATGCGTGATTTCGACCTGCACGCGTTCCTCGACGCCTGCGGTAACCACGGTATTCGCAACGACGGTGCCGTCGCGGCGCACGGTGACATTCACGCGGGCACCATTCGGGATACCTTCGTCG
The DNA here is from genome assembly GCA_021730825.1 of Hyphomicrobiales bacterium. Lineage (GTDB taxonomy): Bacteria > Pseudomonadota > Alphaproteobacteria > Rhizobiales > Xanthobacteraceae. The sequence goes on along the minus strand of JAKFYO010000052.1, from coordinate 1,148 downwards.
ATCACGCGAAAGCCGATGGTCTGGCGCTGGCCGACGATGCCGAAACGCGGTGTCGAAGTCAGCGCAACCCGGCGGTCGCGTTCGTTCTCGCGGCCCGTGATCAGCGCGTGGACCGGCGCCTGAAAACCGAGATGCTGCGGCAGCGGCACATCATGTACGCGGCCATCGGTAATCATGATCGCGCCCGCGACCCGCTCCGGCGGCACGTCGGCGAGTGTCGCGCTGAGGGCTGCGAAAAGCTTGGTGCCGTCGCCTTCGCCGTCGGTGCCGCCTTCGACGATGCGGACTTCGAGATTGGGAATCGCGCCGAGGCGCTCTTTCAGAATTTCCGCGGCCTTGTTGGTCGCGTCCGTACGGTCGCCGAAGCGCTGGCTCGCGCTTCTATCGAGCACGACCGCGACGACGGAGGTCAGCGGGTCGCGGTCTTCGCGCGTGAGGGACGGATTAGCGAGCGCGATCACGCCGAGCGCCAGCGCAATCGTGCGCGTGATCGCACCGCGCGAGCGGGACACGAGCAAGAGTGCCGCGACGAGCGCTGCAACGGCCGCCGCACCAAGCAGAAGCGGCAGCGAGATCAGGGGCTCGAATGCGATGCCGAGATTCATGCGCTATTGCCCCAGCCGTTCGAGCAGCGCGGGCACGTGCACCTGATCGGCTTTATAGTTTCCGGTCAGCACATACATCACGATGTTGACGCCGACGCGGTAGGCGAATTCGCGCTGGCGCGGCTCGCCGGGCGTGAGCGGCAGCATCGGCTGATTGTCGGGCGTGACGGCCCATGCGCCGGCGAAATCGTTCGAGGTAATCAGGATCGGCGAGACGCCGTCGCCTGCGCGCGCGGGGCGGTCGGCCTGTTCTTCTTCGCTCACGGGCAAGGTTTCAACCCAGAGATTGCCGCTCGTGAAGCGTCCTGGGAAGTCGTGCAGAATGTAGAAGGATTTCGTCAGCACGTGGTCGCGGGGCACGGTCTCTAATTCCGGAAGGTCGAGCGAGGCAAGAATGTCGCGCAAGGTCGCGGTTGCAGGCGAGACTTGGCCGCCGCGCGGATTCGAAATCGCAAGCGCATCGCGCGTATCGAACAGGATACTGCCGCCCTGTTTCATGTAGGCTTCGATCCGGCTCAGCACTTCTTTTGGAGGCCGCGGCGT
>JAKFYO010000257.1 GCA_021730825.1 Hyphomicrobiales bacterium | reverse complement strand
CAACTTGCCGAAGCGCTCGGCGAGATCGGCGTGCCTGAGCGCGAGCGCAAGATGCGCGTCTCGCAGCTCTGGCAGTGGATTTATTTTCGCGGCGTCCGCGACTTCGAAGCGATGACGAATGTCTCGAAAGGCCTTCGCGCGCAGCTTGCGGAAAAGTTTTCGCTCGAGCGGCCCGAAGTCGTGGTGGAACAGGTGTCCAGCGACGGCACCCGCAAGTGGTTGATCCGTCTTCCCGCCGACACGCCGGGTGAAAAGCCGCACGACATCGAGGCGGTTTACATCCCCGAGAGCGACCGCGGCACGCTCTGCATCTCCTCTCAAGTCGGCTGCACGCTGAATTGCACGTTCTGTCATACCGGCACGCAACGGCTGGTGCGTAACCTGCACGCTTCCGAAATCGTCGCGCAGGTGATGATTGCGCGTGATCGCCTCGGCGAATGGCCGGGTGCCACGCGCGCCGAAGGCACGGCGTCCGAGGCCGAAGCACCGCGTCTCGTCACCAATCTCGTGTTCATGGGCATGGGCGAGCCGCTCTATAACTTCGACGGCGTGAAGGATGCGATTGCCACGATTTCCGACGATCAGGGCATTTCCATCGGCAAGCGCCGCATTACGGTCTCGACCTCCGGTGTGGTGCCGGAGATCGAACATCTCGGCAACGAAGTCGGCTCGATGCTTGCCATCTCCTTGCACGCAACGCGCGACGACCTGCGCGACGAACTCGTGCCGCTCAATAAGAAGTATCCGATCAAGGAATTGCTGGACGCCTGCCGCGCGTATCCCGGTGCATCGAACTCGCGCCGCATTACGTTTGAATATGTGATGCTGAAGGGCGTGAACGACACGCCGAAAGACGCGAAAGAACTGGTGCGGCTCCTGAAAGGCATTCCCGCCAAGATCAATCTCATTCCGTTCAACCCTTGGCCCGGCACGAAATACGAATGCTCGGACTGGGAAACGATCGAGAAATTTTCCGAGATCGTTTTCAACGCGGGCTATGCAAGCCCGGTGCGCACGCCGCGCGGGCGCGACATTCTCGCGGCCTGCGGTCAGCTGAAATCCGAAACGCAGAAACTGTCCGCGCGCGAACGCATGGCGCTGCGCGCCATGGCGATGACGGACTAAGCGATGGCGCTTTTTCTTCGCACCCTCGTCATTGCATTCGCCTTCTTAATTTCGTGCATGGTCGCAGCCTTCGTCGTGGCGTTCGGTGTCGTCGCGCCGGAATTCTCGGACTTCGTGAGAAGTCCGGAATTCATTCTGATTTTTCTTTTCTTCGGCAGTGCAGCTGGCGTGGTGACGCCGTTCTACGTCTTCGCGCCCTCGTTCATCATCATCCTGATCGCGGAAATATTCTCACTGCGCTCGGTGCTCTATTACGCGCTCGCAGGCGCGCTGATCGGCGCACTCGCCTACTTCATGACGGATATTGCTGCCCGTATTTCCGGCAAAGGCACGGTGGTGCCGATCACGCAGGAACTGCAATGGCTCACGGCCGCGGGAATTATCGCAGGCTTTGTTTATTGGCTGATTGCAGGCCGTAACGCGGGAAAGTGGAAGAATTTCTCTTCGATGCACTAAGTTGTCATCGCCCGGCTTGACCGGGCGATCCAGTAAACACAGTCGAAAAATCTTAAGCGCATGAGTTTGCTAGATGCCCCGCCTTCGCGGGGCATGACGAAAGATGAACTAACCTTTAGCCGCCCACTCCAGCGCCGCCTCTAACCGGTCGTTGCCCCAGAACAATTCGCCGTCTTCGGCGACAAAGGCAGGCGCGCCAAAGATTTTATGCGCTTGCGCGGCTTCTGTTTCGTGACGCAACAGATCCTTGATCGGTTGCGTGTTCACCTTCTCGAAAATTTTCACGGGGTCTTCGCCGAGCCCCTTCAGAACTTTCTCGATCACCTTCGTGTCCGCAATATCGGCCCCGTGCGCGAACTCGGCATTGTACGTTTCACGCGAGAACGCGGCGCGCATTTCGCCCTTGAGGCAGAGCGCAACCCGCGCCGCCAGGATCGAATGCGCCGGAAACGTCTTCGGCATTTTAAATTTCGGCAGGCCCATCGTCTCGCAAAGCCGCGTGAGATCGCGCTGCATATAGCGGCCCTTGTCCGGATAGACGTTGAAGGGTGAAGTTTCCCAGCCCTGCGCCTTGAAGATCGGGCCCAAGAGAAACGGCCGCCAGTTCACCTCGACATCGTAATCGAGCGCGAGATCGTCGATCCGCATCGCCGCCGGATAGGAATAGGTCGAGGCGAATTCGTAGAAGAAGTCGATCTTTGCCATCGCGCGACGCCTGATTCTGTGGCCGAGAATAGCGTTACCGGAGCCCGCGGCGAGCGCGAAAGCGACAACTTGCGAACGGCTATAGGCCGCCTATAACTCTCGAAAATTCCTACCAACCGAGCGTACCATGACGAAGAGCGTAAAGAAGGTCGTGCTCGCCTATTCCGGCGGTCTCGACACCTCGATCATCCTGAAGTGGCTGCAGACCACCTATAACTGCGAGGTCGTGACCTTCACCGCCGATCTCGGCCAGGGCGGCGAGCTTGCGCCCGCGCGCGAGAAGGCGCTGCGCGCCGGTATCAAGGAAGAGAACATCTTCATCGAGGACGTGCGCGAGGAATTCGTGCGCGACTACGTGTTCCCGATGTTCCGCGCCAACGCGCAGTATGAAGGGCTCTATCTTCTCGGCACTTCGATTGCGCGTCCGCTGATCGCAAAGAAACAGATCGAGATTGCGCGCAAGACCGGCGCCGATGCCGTCTCCCATGGCGCGACCGGCAAGGGCAACGATCAGGTGCGCTTCGAGCTCGGCTATTACGCGCTCGAGCCCGGCATCAAAATTATCGCGCCATGGCGCGAATGGGAATTCAAGGGACGCGAAGATCTGCTCGCGTTTGCGCGCAACCATCAGATTACGATCACCAAGGACAAGGAAGGCGAAGCGCCCTTCTCGGTCGACGCGAACCTTTTGCACTCCTCTTCCGAGGGCAAGGTGCTGGAAGACCCGAACGTCGAAGCGCCGAACATCGTTTATCAGCGCACCATCTCGCCGATGGATGCGCCGGATAAGCCGACGACGGTCAAGATCGGGTTCGAGAAGGGCGATGCGGTTTCCATCGATGGTAAAAAGCTTTCGCCTGCTTCGCTCCTGACCAAGCTCAACGAACTCGGCCACGACAACGGCATTGGCCGGCTTGATCTCGTTGAAAACCGTTTCGTCGGCATGAAGTCGCGCGGCGTCTATGAAACGCCGGGCGGCACGATTTTATTAGCCGCACATCGCGCAATCGAGAGTATCACGCTCGATCGCGGTGCCGCACATCTC
>JAKFYO010000378.1 GCA_021730825.1 Hyphomicrobiales bacterium | reverse complement strand
AAACCGAATTCAAGCTCGGAAAGAGAAGGCATCGCACCCGCCGCGAGATGCGCCGACGAAACGATAGGCCCGAGCGCAGCATCCGCTTTGCTCGTGTTGATCGCCGCCAGCCGCGCTACTTTTGGCATTCGCCTTCCCTGCGAAAAAATGCCGATAATCGAAGCCTAGCCCCAACAAATAATTTGTCAATAAATCGTAGGCGATTTATTTGTAGGCGACGGGAGAACTTCCGATGGCGAAAAAACCTGCAAGCAAGGCTTTATCGAATAAGGCTTGGGATTTCTGGATCGATCGCGGCGGCACGTTCACCGACGTGGTGGCAAAGCCGCCTTCGGGAAAGCTCATTGCGAGGAAGCTTCTTTCGGAATCGCCGGCTTATTCCGATGCTGCGGTGCAAGGCATTCGCGAATGTCTCGGACTTGAGAAAGGTGCCGCGATCCCGCGCGGCATGATCGGTGCCGTGAAAATGGGCACGACGGTCGCGACCAATGCGCTGCTCGAGCGCAAAGGCGACCGCACGCTTCTCCTCATCACCAAGGGTTTTCGCGACGCGTTGAAGATCGGCTATCAGGCGCGGCCGAAAATTTTCGCGAAAGAAATCATCAAACCGGAAATGCTCTATGAGCGCGTTTCGGAAATTTCCGAGCGCATTCTTGCCGACGGCACGGTCGAGCAAAAGCCGAGCGAAAAAGAAATCCGCGCAGCGTTAGAGACGGCACAGCGCGACGGCTTCAAGGCGGTCGCGATCGTCTTCATGCATGCCTATCGCTATCCGGCGCATGAGCAGCTGGCTGCGAAGATCGCGCGCGAGATGGGATTCGCGCAAGTGTCGGTGAGCTACGAGACCTCGCCGCTGATCAAGCTCGTCGGCCGCGGTGACACAACCGTAGTCGACGCTTATCTCTCGCCGATTCTTGCGCGTTATGTCGCCCGCGTCAGCAAGGAGCTGGATGCGAAAAACTCCGGCGCACGGCTGATGTTCATGATGTCGTCGGGCGGACTGACCGCCGCCGATCTTTTTCAGGGCAAGGACGCAATTCTCTCCGGTCCCGCCGGCGGCGTGGTCGGCATGGCGCAGACCGGCGAGAGTGCCGGTTTCAAGCGCCTCATCGGCTTTGACATGGGCGGCACATCCACGGACGTCTCGCATTTCGACGGCGAGTACGAGCGCGCGTTCGAGACCGAAGTCGCGGGCGTTCGCATGCGCGCGCCCATGATGCAGATTCATACCGTTGCCGCAGGCGGCGGTTCGATCCTGCATTTCGACGGCTCGCGCTTCCGCGTCGGCCCGGACTCCGCAGGCGCCGACCCCGGACCGATGTGCTACCGCCGCAACGGGCCGCTTGCCGTCACCGACGCGAACGTAATGGCGGGGAAACTCATTCCGGATTTCTTCCCGAAGATATTCGGAAAAACCAACAGCGAAGCGATCGACGCGAGCGCTGTGCGCGACGCTTTTACGAAACTCGCCAGCCAAGTCGGCGGCGGCAAGAAGCCTGAAGAAATCGCGGACGGCTTTATCACGATCGCGGTCGAGAACATGGCGAACGCGATCAAGAAAATCTCGGTCGCGCGCGGTTATGATGTCACGCGCTATGCGCTGAACTGCTTCGGCGGCGCGGGCGGGCAACATGCCTGCTTAGTCGCTGACAGCCTCGGCATGAAGAGCGTGGTGATCCATCCCCTCTCCGGCCTCTTGTCCGCCTATGGCATGGGGCTCGCCGATATCCGCGCCACCCGTACACAAGCGCTCGAAGAGTCGCTGAGTGCCAAAGCGCTTTCGGCGGTTAACAAGATCGGCAAGAAACTCGGCGACAATGTAAAGCGCGAAGTCGCTTCGCAAGGCGTCGCAAATTCCCAAATCAAAGTGATTGTCCGCGCGCATTTGCGCTATGCTGGGACCGACACGCCGCTAGAGGTAGTCGCAGCGTCGATCAAGAAAATGCAGCGCGATTTCGAGGCCGCGCACAAGGCCCGCTTCGGCTTCATGGATCGCGACAAGGAGATCGTGGTCGAGGCCGTTTCGGTCGAAGCCATCGGCGGCGGCGCCAAGTTTTCCGAACGCGCGGCCAGGACTTCAAAATCCAAGCTTCCAGCCCCGCGCCGCAAGACAAAATTCTTCTCGCGCGGAAAATTCCAGAACGCTTCGGTTTATACCCGCGATCAACTCAAGCCCGGCCACACCATCAATGGCCCCGCACTTCTGATCGAGCCGAACCAGACCGTCGTGGTCGAAGACGGCTGGCAGGCGAAGCTGACGGCGAAGGATCATCTCGTGCTGACGCGTGCGAAAATCTTGGCGCGCAAGCACGCGATCGGCACCACCGCCGACCCCGTGCTCTTGGAAGTCTTCAACAATCTCTTCATGTCGATCGCGGAACAGATGGGCGTCACGCTCCAGAACACGGCTTATTCCGTGAATATCAAGGAGCGGCTCGATTTCTCCTGCGCGGTATTCGATGCGAACGGCACGCTGGTCGCGAACGCGCCCCATATGCCGGTGCATCTGGGCTCGATGGACCGCTCGGTCGAAACCGTCATCCGTGCCAACAAAGGCAAGATCAAACCGGGCGACGTCTATGCGCTGAACGCACCCTATAACGGCGGCACGCATCTTCCAGACATTACGGTCTGCACACCGGTGTTCGACGACAAGGGCAAGAAGATTTTGTTCTGGGTTGCCAGCAGAGGCCATCACGCCGACGTCGGCGGTGTCGCGCCGGGCTCGATGTCGCCGCTTGCGACCCACATCGACGAGGAAGGCGTCTATATCGACAACTTCAAGCTCGTGGATCGCGGCCGCTTCCGCGAGAAGGAATTATACGCTCTGCTGCGCGGTGCGAAATATCCGGCGCGAAATCCGTTGCAGAACGTGAACGATCTGAAGGCGCAGATCGCGGCCAACGAAAAGGGCGTGCGGGAATTGCGCAAGATGATCGCGCTGTTCAGCATGCCGGTCGTGAAAGCTTACATGGGCCATGTGCAGGATAACGCCGCCGAGTCCGTGCGGCGCGTGCTGGACCGGCTGCATGACTCCACTTTCTCCTACGAGATGGACCAAGGCACGTTCATCAAGGTCAAGATTTCGGTCGACAAGAAAAAGCGCGAGGCGACGGTCGATTTCACCGGCACCAGCCCGCAACAGAATACAAACTTCAATGCGCCGGCACCGGTGACGCGTGCGGCGGTGCTCTATGTCTTCCGCGTGATGGTGGACGACGAAATTCCGATGAACGCGGGCTGCCTGCGTCCGATCAAAATCGTGGTGCCGGAAAAATCGATGCTGTCGCCGCAATATCCGGCGGCGGTTGTCGCCGGCAACGTCGAGACTTC
>JAKFYO010000181.1 GCA_021730825.1 Hyphomicrobiales bacterium | reverse complement strand
GTACTGCACTTCGTGCAGTTTATTATCGCCGGTAACGCCGATCAGGCCTTCATGAAGAATGTAATAGCCGAGCACTTGCGGCGTGCCGTGGCGCGAGACCAGTGCATAAGGAAAGAGTTGCAGCGCTTCCTGTGTGCCGTTCTCGACCTCGTCCGCGATCTTGAACATGTAGTTGCGGTCGATCGATATCGTGCGGCGGAAGGTGATGCCCTGTCCGTTGTTCCAGGAGAGGCGAAGCGGGCTTTCAGCCGTGAGCGCCCCCGAGCCTTCGCGGGTCCAGACCGTATCGGCGTCCGGCATCTTCGTTTTCTGGTCGCCAGCGACCCAGCCGAATTCCGCATAGAAAGGTGAGGGGCTGCCGGACGGCGCCAACAAAATGATGTTCGGGCTCTTCGGATCGACGGTCTCGCGATAGTCGTTCAGCGAGACGTCGTCGATGCGGGCACCCTTGAGCGCGATCGAGCCGCGCAGGCGCGGCGTTTCGATCTGCACGCGCGTGCCGGAAGCGGCAAGCACCTGATCGCGCGTCAAAGCGGCGGGGCGCTGCACCGTGCCGGGGACTTGCGGCTGGCTTTGCGTCTGCGGAATAGCGGGCGTCTGCGGCGAGGATGGCGACTGCGGTCCAGCCGGATTGGCGGCCGGTGCCTGCGGTCCCTGCGGGCCGGTCTTGGTTTGCTGCTGCTGTTGTTGCTGCTGCTGAATCTGTTTCTGTTTTTCGAGCTGGGGCGCTGCAAAGAAGTATTGCCAGCCGACGAGCACGATCACCGAAAGGACGATCGCGAGCAGCGTATTTTTCTGGTCGGCCATTCTATTCTCCGTCGCCGGGGCTTCTGTCAGTGTGGTGGTTCGCAGGTCCGTATCAGTTTTGCGGCGAACTCATATACGGACCTGCGAACCAAAACCACACTGAGTATCTATAATTGCTAGTGATCCTTCGGTTCTGACATTCGTAAAAGAGCCTGCTGGAACGTCGTACGAATGTCAGAACCGGATCACTAGCGCCGGGTCTTATGGACTTGTTTGAGCGTATTTTCGAGGCCGCCGGTGAGTTCCGGAAAACCGGCGGTTAACGCGGCTCTGCGGGCCACGACTACATAATCAAAGCCGGTCTTGCCTGCTTGCGGCAGAACGGCGCGTGCGGCCGCTCGCAAGCGGCGCCGGATCCGGTTCCGCTCGACGGCATTGCCGGCTTTTTTTGTGACGGTAAGGCCGAGGCGAAGCTCGGCATCGTCCTTGCGGTCGCGCGCCTGCAAAGAAAAAGACGGGTTGCTCACCCGTGTGGCTTTGGCCGCGGCAAGAAAATCCGCGCGTTTCACTATCCGGTTCATGAGGGCGAACCCGAACCGGCGTGTCCGATCAAGCCGAAAGACGCTTGCGTCCGCGACGGCGGCGGGCGGCAAGAACCTTGGCACCGCCAAGGGTCGCTTTGCGCGCGCGGAAACCATGCCGGCGCTTGCGGACAATGTTGCTCGGTTGATAGGTCCGTTTCACGGGGCTTACTCCGCCTAAGATCGCAGCCGGTGGGCTACCTGAATTTGCGCGCGAGGGTCGAACGGCGGGAAATCCCGTGTTTCCGGGGCCTCCTGGGAGGCCGCGGCGCTCAGATCATCCCAAGCAGGCGCGCCGGGCTTATAGGGGGCGGTAGCCAGCGAAGTCAATGGAAACGCTGGGTTTCGGGCCAAAAAGTCCGCTTACAAGGGCTTTCCGGGCTTTGTCCGGGCTGTCGTGATTCAGCGCTACGCACTCCGCGCACATTGTATAAGGCGCGGGCGCGACGGACGCGGGAAACGGCTGCTAGTTGAATGCAAGCTCCAGAACAGGCGAAAGCGTCCCGGCGTGGCGGATTAGTCCTGCGCTATGCGCCCCTTGTGGTCCTGCTCGCGGCGGCAGCCGTGGTCTTCGGCTTCGGGCTGCATCGCTACATTTCGCTGGAAGCAGCACTCCGCCATTCGGACGCGTTGGACCGGCTTGTCGAGAACAATCCGCTCGCCGCATTTGCGATCTATGCCGGGGTTTACAGCGCCGCCATTGTCTTCGCCGTTCCGGGTGCCGTGGTCTTCACGATGTTCGGTGGTTTTCTGTTCGGCGCGCTCGCAGGCGCACTCGGCGGAATTCTGGGCTCCACCATCGGTGGCGTGATCACGGTGTTGATCGGCAGCGCGTCCATCGGCGCTAGCCTGCAGACCGCGGCGTTGCCGCGCTTTCAGAAATTCGCGCAAGGATTCAGAAACGGCGCCTTCGGCTACATCGTATTGCTGCGCCTGATCCCGATCGTTCCTTATATCGCGATCAATGTCGCGTCCGGCTTGTTTCGTGTGCCGCTGAAAACCTTCATCGCCGCGACCATGCTCGGTATCGCGCCGATTGCGTTCTGCTTCGGCTTCATCGGCTCGGGCCTCGATCAGGGCATTGAGAAACAGCTCGCGGCATTCCGCGCCTGCGAGGCCGCGAACACCGGCGACTGCCGGATCGAATTCGATATGATGCACTTTCTGTCGCGCGAACTGATCGTGGGGCTGGTCCTGTTCACGATACTTGTCTTGTTGCCGGTCATCTTCCGGAAACGCATCGCAGGTTTCCGCCGCCAGTCGCGGTAAGAAGGCGCGAACCCGTAAACTTGGTGTGAATTGACGGGCCTCCGGGGCAGGCGCATTCTTTGCCTATGAGCGAACAATCTGAAGTCAAAGCGCGCACGGACGCGACGGCGAACCCGCCATTTCGCGTGGGCCTTTCCGGCAAGCTTTTGCTGTTGACGATCCTGTTCGTGATGCTCGCGGAAGTGCTGATCTACGTCCCGTCGATCGCAAACGTGCGGACCATGTGGCTCAAGGATCGCGCCGCGACCGCGCGGCTCGCTGTACTCGCGCTCGATGCGACACCGGACAACATGGTGCCGCAGGAACTCGCAAAGCGCCTGCTCGACGGCGCCGGCGCCACCGCGGTGGTCGTGAAATTCGGTGACACAAGGCGGCTGCTTTCCGTCTCCGATATGCCGTTGACGGTGCAGGACAGCATCGACCTGCGCTCTTATTCTTATATGTCGTCGATCATCGACGCTTTCGCGACCCTCGCCACCGGCGGCAGCCGCACGATCCGCGTTCTCGACAGCGCGCCGATGGGCGGCGAGTTCATCGAAATCGTTCTGCCGGAGCGCTCGCTTTATCGCGCGATGATTTCGGCCTCCCAGAACATTCTCTGGGTTTCGCTCGTGATTTCCATCGTCACGGCGATGCTGGTCTACGCGACGCTGATCTGGCTCTTCGTACGCCCGCTCCGCAACATGACCGTGCAGATGATGCGCTTCGCGCAGAACCCGGAAGACGCGAGCCGTATTCTTTCGCCG
>JAKFYO010000250.1 GCA_021730825.1 Hyphomicrobiales bacterium | reverse complement strand
ATGCAGCCGAACGTTTCGATGCGCTGAAGGCGAACAAGATCGACATTCTCTCGCGCAACTCGACCTGGACTTTGGGTCGCGAGTCCGAGGGCCTGACCTTCGCAGGCGTCACCTATTACGACGGGCAGGGCTTTATGTTGCGCAAGCGGCAGAACCTGATGACGTCGATGGACCTCTCCAACGTGAAGATCTGCGTGCAGGAAGGCACCACGAACGAGCTCAATCTCACCGACTACTTCAACCAGAACGGCATGCGCTTCGAGATCGTGAAGTTCTCGAATGTATCCGACATGCTGAAGGCCTATGACGGCGGCAAGTGCGAGGTGATTACCGCCGACGTCTCGCAGCTTTATTCTCTTCGTCTCGAGCTTCCGAAGTCGATGGATCACACCATCCTTGCCGACGTTATCTCCAAAGAACCATTAGGTCCGGTCGTGCGCCAAGGGGATGAGCAGTGGTTCAACGTCGTGAAGTGGGTGCATTTCGCGATGCTGAATGCCGACGAACTCGGCGTGCATACCGTGAAGCTCGACGATGCGCTGAAATCGGAGAAGGGCGATCTGAAACGGCTACTCGGCCGCGATGGCGATTACGGCGAGAAGCTCGGGCTGACACGCGACTGGGTCGTGCGCATCGTGCGTCATGTCGGCAGCTACAGCGACGTGTACGAGCGCAATATCGGCATGAAGTCGAAGGTGATGATTCCGCGTGGGCTCAATCACCTGTGGAGTGCCGGCGGCATCCAGTACGCGCCGCCGATCCGTTAGTTGTTTTGCGGCGGCGGATCGTCGTCTTCCTGCGGCGGGGCCATGAAGACCGGGCCCTTCTGCTGCGCCTTCGGCGCGGCCTTTGAAGGCGCCTTGGTCGAAGCCGTCTTTTTCACTGACTTCTTCTTCGCGGGCGGCGTGCCGTCGCAACGGACGTAAACGGCCGTTCCATAGCGCGCCGCGATCTCGGTGCTAACCCAGCGCAGCACCAGAATTCGACCATCGAACGATACGACTTCTCTATCCTGATCGCCGCCGGCTTCGCCTTCGGGGCCGATGAAGGTCTTGCCGCCGGCGAGGCCTTTCAGTTGCAGTTCCTGCGGCTGCGATTGATCCGCGAGATGCATGACGACACCGCCGCCGGGACCTTTCGCGATTTCATATGGCTGGCGGCATTGCGAGCGCGCCTCCGCTTCGGTGCGGGTCCTGTCCTCGTCGCGCTGATAGGCGGCGAGGCCGTATCGGCCAACGAGTTGGTCGGCGTTGTAGGCAGGAGGCGCGGCGGCCGGCCCGGTCAGACTACTCATGTTGAAGCTGGTTCCCGAGCAGCTAGCGATAAGCAGAGCAGCCGCAGGCACCCAGTAGATCCGGGCAAACGGATTCGTCGCGCTTGAGAGGGTCCGCATCACATTTCCTTCGCAAAGCACCTGCGACAGCCTAGCTGGCTTCTCGCAAGCCGGGAAGTCATTGGAATAGCCTGTGTTTGGGACCTTTTGCGCCCTTGCTTCGGCTGGGGGGGTGCGTTACTCCCTAGCGTCTTTCGAACTATTCGCAACTGCGAGACCGGAAGGCACCGCCTTTTCCCGAAGGCGAGAATGCATTGCCCCGTGAGGGTTTCCGATGGCCGTCCTGATCAACGACTACCTTCCGGTCGTCATCTTTATTGGTGTCGCGACCGTCATCGGCCTGGCGCTGCTGGTTTCACCGTTTCTGCTCGCCTACCAGAACCCCGATCCGGAAAAGCTCTCGGCCTACGAGTGCGGCTTCAATGCCTTCGACGATGCGCGCATGAAATTCGATGTGCGCTTCTATCTCGTCGCGATCCTTTTCATCATTTTCGACCTCGAAGTGGCGTTCCTGTTTCCGTGGGCGATCGTGTTCGGGGAACTCGGCTCGTTCGGCTTCTGGTCGATGATGATCTTCCTCGGCGTGCTGACCATCGGCTTCGTCTATGAGTGGAAGAAGGGGGCGCTGGAATGGGATTAGTCGCTCCCGCGCCGAAGGGCATTCTCGATCCGAACACCGGTAAGCCGGTAGGCTCCGACGATCCGTTCTATCAGGGCCTCTCGAACGAGCTTGCCGATAAGGGCTTCATCGTCACCGCGACCGACGATCTCATCAACTGGGCGCGCACCGGCTCGCTGATGTGGATGACCTTCGGTCTCGCATGCTGCGCGGTCGAGATGATGCAGGCGTCGATGCCGCGCTACGACGTCGAACGCTTCGGCTTCGCGCCGCGCGCATCTCCGCGCCAGTCCGACGTGATGATCGTCGCCGGCACGTTGACCAACAAAATGGCGCCGGCGCTGCGCAAAGTTTACGACCAGATGCCCGAGCCGCGTTACGTGATCTCGATGGGGTCGTGCGCGAACGGCGGCGGCTATTATCACTATTCCTATTCCGTCGTGCGCGGCTGCGACCGCATTGTGCCCGTGGACATTTACGTGCCTGGCTGCCCGCCGACGGCGGAAGCGCTGCTCTACGGCATTCTCCTGTTGCAGCGGAAAATCCGCCGTACCGGCACGATCGAGCGCTGAGATTTCCGATGGCTGATGAAGCGCTGTTTGATCTCGGAGAACATATCGCCCGCGCGTCCAAGGGCGGCGTGCGCGGTTTCAATGTCGCGCACAGTGAATTGAACGTCGACGTGGATGCCGAGCGCATCGTCGCGGTGATGAAGTTCCTGCGCGACGACAAGAAGTGCCAGTTCATCAATTTTATCGATGTCTGCGGCGTTGACTATCCGACGCGCGAGAAGCGTTTCGATGTCGTCTATCATCTTCTGTCGCCGAAAAAGAATGCGCGCGTGCGCGTTCGCGTGCAGACCGACGAGCAGACGCCGGTCGCCTCGATCTGCGAAATCTTTCCGGGCGCGAACTGGTTCGAGCGCGAAGCCTACGACATGTACGGCATTCTGTTCACGGGGCATCCGGAGCTCCGCCGTTTGCTCACCGATTACGGCTTCGAAGGCTATCCTTTGCGCAAGGATTTCCCGCTCACGGGTTTTGTCGAAGTGCGCTGGGACGACGAAGTGAAGCGCGTCGTGTACGAGCCGGTGCGGCTCGCGCAGGAATTCCGCAATTTCGATTTCCTTTCACCGTGGGAAGGCACCGATTACGTGCTGCCGGGCGACGAAAAGGCCAAAGCGGAGGCAAAGAAGTGAAAGCCTCGCTGAAATCCGGGTTGAAACATCGCCTCGTGTTCGAAGTGTCGGACAAGCAGACTGTGCCCGCGCTGTTCGCGGACTCGAAAAGTTTTCTGAGCATGCCTTCGGTATTCGCGACCGGCTTCATGGTCGGGTTGTTCGAGTGGTGCTGCACCGAATTGCTGGCGCAGTATTTAGATGAAGGCGAGGGCAGTCTCGGT
>JAKFYO010000020.1 GCA_021730825.1 Hyphomicrobiales bacterium | reverse complement strand
GACCGCTTCCGGCGTGACATCGCGTCCGGTAAACCCGGTGCCGCCGGTCGTAATCACCGCGTCGATCTTCTTGTTCTTGATCCAGCCGCGCACTTTCGTTCGGATTGCGCGTACCTCGTCTTTCACGAGCGCACGTGCGGCGAGCTTGTGGCCCGCCGCCTCGATGCGCTCGACAAGCAGAGTGCCGGATTTGTCTTCCGAGAGCTTGCGGGTGTCCGAAACCGTCAGCACTGCGAAGCGGACCGGAACGAACGGCTTGTCATTCACGGCGAAAACTCTAGATCGCGCCGGCCGCGAAGGTGTTGCAGCGGTTCACGTCGCCGGTTTGGAATCCGGTCTGGAACCATTGCTTGCGCTGCGCCGCCGAGCCATGCGTGAAACTGTCAGGCACCACCGCGCCTTGCGAGCGGCGTTGCAAGGTGTCGTCGCCGATTGCACTTGCGGTTTGAAGCGCCGCATCGACGTCACCCGGATCGAGGAACGCCTGCTTCTTCTGCTGGCGGTTCGCCCAGACGCCCGCAAAGCAATCCGCCTGCAACTCGACGCGCACCTGCATCTGGTTGCGTTCGCGCTGGCTCATGCCGCGTTGTGCCTGCTGCACCTTCGGCAGAATACCGAGGACGTTCTGCACGTGATGGCCGACCTCGTGCGCTATCACGTAAGCCTGCGAAAATTCGCAGGTCTTCGAACCGGCCGGACAGGCGTTCAGCTTGCGTTGCAGGTCCTGAAAGAACGAAGTGTCGAGATAAACCGCGCGCTCGGGCGGGCAATAAAACGGTCCCATTGCCGATTGCGCGTAGCCGCAGGCGGAATTGGTCGCGCGGCTGAAGATGACGAGACGCGGCGCGGGATAGCGCTGGCCGGACTCGCTAAAAATTTCAGCCCAGCGATCTTCGGTCGACCCAAGCACGCCTGCAACGAAACGGCCTAGCTCGTCTGTCGGCGGTCCTTTTTTGCGTACCGGCGCCTGATTGGGAACTTGGCGCTCATAGCCGGAAGGATTCTGACCGTTCGTCATCTCGATGCCCGTAAGAATAACGCGCGGGTCGATACCGACCGCCCAGGCGATCAGGCCGAGAATGATGATGGTGCCGATGCCCATGCCGCCGGGGCCGCTCGGCAACGGAAAACCCGGTCCCGCGAGCGGACCGTCGCCAGTGCGGTCTTCGACATTATCGCTTTGGCGGAAATCGTCCCAACGCATCTTCTTTGCCTCCAGCCGCGGATTAAAGGCCCGCTCTTGCAGCTATCTGTTAGCGCGATTGTGGCCGACCTGTGAGTTTGCCGCAAATAGCTGTCCTTGTAAGTAAAACAGGCCAGAATCGCCTATCCTCATACGGCACGATCAACTCGCTTGTGTGTCCGAAGTTTCGCATGACCACGCACCGCCCCGGTCCGACTTACGCGCGTGAGGCCGAAGCCATTCGCCGCGGCGTCATGCCGGTTGCGGGTTGCGATGAGGCAGGGCGCGGACCGCTTGCCGGCCCGGTGGTCGCGGCCGCCGTGATTCTCGATCCTCTGCGAATTCCCGATGGCCTCAACGATTCGAAAAAGCTCACTGCCGCGCGGCGCGAGCGTCTGTTCGACGAAATCTGCGCGAGCGCGGAAATTGCGATTGCAGTCGCACCACCTGCGCGCATCGACCGCGACAACATTTTGCAGGCGAGCCTCTGGGCGCTGGCGCAGGCAGTGCGTTCGCTCGCGTCGAAACCGAAGCTCGTTTTTGTCGATGGACGCGACCGGTTGAAGCTTGCGTGTGAAAGCGTGCCGGTGATCGGCGGCGACGGCATCGTCGCGTCAATCGCAGCGGCATCCATTCTCGCCAAGGTCACGCGCGACCGTTTGATGATGCAGCTCGGTCTCGCGCATCCCGAATACGGCTTCGAGAAGCACAAAGGCTACGGCACCGGATTGCATTGCGCTCGCCTCGCGCAATTCGGCGTAACGCCGCATCACCGCAATTCCTTTGCGCCGGTTCGGGCAGCGAGCGGAAACTGAATCTGCGGCTCAGTGATAGCCTTCGCCTTCGCGGATTTTGCCGCGGAAGATCCAGTAAATGAAAATCGTGTAGCCGATCAGGATCGGGAACATGAGCAGCGTTCCCATGAGTGCGAAGAGCTGGCTCGCGGGCACCGCCGCGGTCTGCCAGATGTCGAGCACAGGCGGCACGAGGTACGGGAAATTCGAGATCACCAGTCCCGAATAGCCCATGAAGAAAAGCGCAATCGCGCAGAGAAACGGCAGGTAGTCGCTGCCCTTTCGCAGCCAGTGCCAGCACAGGAAGGAAAGCACCGCAGTCACGAAAGGCACCGGCCAGAAGAATAGGAAGTTCGGCAGCGTGAACCAGCGCTCGGCAATGCGCGGATGTTCAAGTGGCGTCCACAGCGAAACCACCGCCATGAAGAAAAGCACCGCGTAGAGCGCAACGATCGCCTGTTTGCGCGCGTGCTTCGCGACGTTGCCTTCAGTTTTCATGATCAGCCATGTCGCGCCCAAGAGCGCGTATCCCGCGACCATCGCAAGCCCGCACATCAGGTTGAATGGCGTGAACCAGTCGAAGCTGCCCCCGGCATATTGTGTGCCTTGAATTTTGACGCCGCTCACCATGCCGCCGACGATCACGCCTTGCATGAATCCCGCGACCGTCGAGCCGCCGGCGAAGGCAAAATTCCAGAGAACTTTGCTGGTCTTTGCAATCCAGCGGAACTCGAACGACACGCCGCGCAGCACGAGCGCGAGCAACATTAAGGTCACCGGCAGATAAAATGCAGGCAACAGGATCGCGTAGGCGACCGGGAAGGCGACGAGTAATCCCGCGCCGCCGAGCACGAGCCAGGTCTCGTTGCCGTCCCAGAACGGAGCGACCGTATTCATCATCAGGTCGCGTTCCGCTTCTTCCTTTGCGAAGGGAAACAGGATGCCGATGCCGAGATCGAAGCCGTCGAGCACGACATACATCGCGACCGCGAAGCCGATGATGATTGCCCAGATCAGCGGGAGATACCATTCCATTTCAGACTCCCTGTAGTTTGGGTTCGCCGAAACGAATTTTATTGCCGGAAGGGTCGTCGATCATGACTTCGATCATTCCCCAGGATTGATGGTGAATGCCGGGCTTCGCATGACGATAGTTCTTGGCAAGCAGCTCTGCGTGAAGTTCTTCGATGCCCTTCATGTAGAAGTAAACCGCGCTGCCGGGCGTGCCGTCGCCGAAATGTTCGCTCAGTTGCAATACGGCGTTGCCGCGCGAGATCTGCATGTAAAGCGGGGCGCCGTCGTGGAAGCGATGTTCCCAGTCGATCTTGAAGCCGAGGAAGTCGAGATAAAACTCCTTCGTCTTCTCCAGCGAGAACATAC
>JAKFYO010000030.1 GCA_021730825.1 Hyphomicrobiales bacterium | reverse complement strand
CTTCGGTGCACGGGCTTCGATCACCTCGGCGGCGTCGAAGGCCTTCGCCTCCTCGAAGCGCGCGGTAACGAGTTGCACCCCCATCGGCAGGCCGTCCGCAAGCCCGGTCGAAACCGCGACACCCGGCAGCCCGAGTATAGGTGTCGAAAGCTGCGGGCTTTGCGCGTCGGCCAGTTCCATGAAGGCATTGCCGCCGCGCAGATCGGCGTCGATGGGGAAGGGCTGCTTCCAGCAGGACGGCATCAAGAGTACCGGGTATTTTTCGAAGAACTCGTTCCACGCGCGAAGGTATTTGCTGCGCAACGCAAGCTCTTTGACGAAGGTTTCGTAGTCGAGTTGCGGGCTCAGGCCGTCTTTGGCGGAATAAGATTTCTTGATCGCGTCGTCGCCGAATTGCTGGATCGCCTGATCCATTCCGAAGCGGCCTTCGTTCAGCACGAGCCTGAGCCAGAGCGTTGTCGCTTCGCGGAAATAGGGCGGGGCTGCGCGCTCGACCTGATAGCCCGCATCTTCGAGCCACTTCGCCGATTTCTTCATCGCGTCGGCAACCTGCGGGTCCGCCTTGCAGCCTTCCCACTCGTCGAAGAGTGCGACCTTGGTCGGACCGGCATTGGGCATGCTGACCGGAGCCATCGGAATCCATAACGGATCGCGAATGTCGCGCGCCGACATCGCGTCGAGCGAAAGCCGCAAATCGCGGACCGAACGCGCAAGCGGTCCCTGCATTGAGGCATATTGCGCGACATGCGGGCGCTCGGTGGGCAGCGACGGATTAAACGTCGGTACGCGGCCGAAGCTAGGGCGCACACCCTGCAGCCCACAGGCGTAAGCGGGATAGCGGATCGAGCCGCCGATATCGTTGCCGTGGCCGATCGCGCCCATGCCGGTAATCAGCGAAGCCGAAGCGCCGCCTGACGAGCCGCCGGGTGTCACATCCTTATTCCAAGGATTGAGCGTGCGGCCATGCAGCGCGTTATCGGTGAACCAGCGCATCGAGAATGCCGGAGTATTGGTGCGGCCGATGATGACAGCGCCGGATTTTTTGATATTCGAGACGACCGGATTGTCTTCCTTGCCGATATTATCTTTATACGCGACGACGCCGTTGGTGTTCGCGCGGCCCGCAAAATCGACGTTGATTTTCACCGTGACCGGTACGCCATGCAGAAGCCCTAGCGGCTCGCCGGCTTTGGTTTTCTTGTCGGCGCCGGCGGCGGATTTCAGTGCTTCATCCGCCATCAGGTCGACAATCGCGTTGATCTTCGGGTTGACGCTATCCACCCGCGTGAGCGTCGCCTTCGTCAGCTCGACGCTCGAAATCGCGCCGGTCCGGATCAGCCGCGCCTGTTCGGTCGCGTCCAGCCGCCAAAGATCGGTCATGAGGTTGCTTCTCCCGATTACTTTTTTTCGTTATTCGATTTTTGATCTTCGCGCGGATGCTGGAAGCGGTACACGGTCGGGCGGTCGAACTTGCCCTGCCAGAGCCCGCGCTTGGCGTTCTTCGCTTCTTCCTCGGCTGCCGCGTACTTTCCTTCGCCGATGTGCGCGGCGTTGATCGCCCAGCCCTGTCGAACCATGGCTTCCGCAATGTCGGGAATGTCGCGCGCCGAGCATGTCGCGATGGTGCGGCCATAGCGGTCTTTCGCACGCGGCTCGCATTTGACGTCGCCTTTGCGCAGCATCTTCGCAAGTTGATTGCGTGCTTCGGGCCCGCAGCGCCAGATCGAGCCGTCCGCCGAATAGCAATTCTGCTTGATCTCCGGCGCATCGATGCCTTCGAGGCGGATCGTGGTCTGCTGGATCACGAAAGAGTCGCCGTCCTGCACCACGATGCCACGGCCGTCTTTGTCGATGCGCGGTTCACGGTCGAGCAAAAAATTCCAGGCGAACACGCCGAGAACGAGAAGCGCAACGAAAATCCAGGGGGCAAGCCGGCGCAAGGTCATTTCATTTTATTCCAGTGTTACGGACGATAGACCGTGAACTTGCGCTCGAGCAGAAGTTTTTGCTCGCTCCAGACCTGAAACGTCCAGACGCCCTCATATTCTTTCGACGAATCGCTGTTCATGCGCCAGCCGATATGCACGTCCTGCCCGGCTGTGTCGCTGTCGGCGACGGTCGAGGTTTCCTGCAAGCCGCCGTCTCTGCCCGGAACGCCTTTGCCGGGAAAGCGGATGATGTGAATGGTGCGCACGTTGGTGCCGTTCGGCACACCGGAGAGGCGATAGCCGAAACCGAAGCTCGTGATGCCGTTCGGCGCGATCGCGATGCGGTCGGAATTGGCCGCCGGTCCTTTTGTGCCGGTGCTAAAGTGCTTCTTGCCGGTAGGAGAATTTGGATCGTCAAACGATTTGACCTCGCCTGCGGTGTAATTTCCGAACCAGATCATTTCCGCGCGCAGGCTTTCCTGTGCGCTAACGTTAGCGCTGAAAACCAGAGCCGCGAGCGTTGCGGCAAAAGCAAATCGTTTCATTTTTCTGCGCTACCTGTAGAGTTCGAATTTGCGTTCAAGCAGTACGCGGTCGTCCTGCCAGACCCGAAGCGTCCATATGCCAACGGCAGTATTGTTGCCCATCGAAATCCCGATGAAGAGGTCGCGTCCGGTGCTGAGATTTAAGTTGGTTTCTATTTTCTCGAACAGTTTCCCGGTGCTGTCGCGAACGCCCGGCGGCGGAAAGACCTGCACGTGCCGCACGGGGATGGTTTGGCCGTCCGGCGCGCCGGTCAGGGTATAGCCAAATCCGAAATAGGAGCCAGGCGTATGTTGGATTCGATCGGAATTGACGGCAGGCTCCTTGATCTTGCCGCCAACGCGGCGTTTGCCGCCGGGCGCCGAGGCGTCGTCAATCGTTTCCACGCCTTCGACGGTGTAAAGCCCGAACCATTGTTCGTTGGCGCGAATTGTCTGCGCGGCGGCAGGCAGCGCCAGCGAAAGCAAAAGCGTCCCAGCAAGAATAATGCGCTTCATGGTTTTGAACCCGGCCTGTTGAACCACGGCCTCAACGATGCCAACTAAGCGCGAGTTTAGCCCGAAAGCGTTCGCAACGTCATGCCTCTTATGGAATCCGCCGGGCGCGGAAAGCTCGTTTTCCACCAGCCGCTAAGCTGGATCACGCGCGTGATTCTCGCGGGCGGCGGCGTGCTCGCGCTATCCGCGCCGCATGAGCTCCTGATCCGTCCGGGCGTGCCGCTGTTTCAGTGGGGCATGCTGCCGTTCTGGCTGATCGGCATCGTCGCGGGGCTGCTCGGCGCCTTGCTGCTGCTCGCGGCAATTCTCGGGCTGACGCGGACGGTGACTTTCGATGCCGAAAAGCGCGAGCTGCGCGTGGACGGCAACGGCTCTTTCGGCATCGGCTG
>JAKFYO010000311.1 GCA_021730825.1 Hyphomicrobiales bacterium | reverse complement strand
GAACCTTCTGATCGCTTGGTCGCTTCTTCTCGGCACGGGCTTCTTCATCGTGTTCGGCGCACTGTCGGATCGCATCGGCCGCAAGCCGATCATCCTCGGCGGTTGCGCGATCGCGGCGCTGACGTTTTTCCCGATCTTCCACATGATCACCGGTAACGCGAACCCGGCCCTGGAAAAGGCGCTCAACAGCGTGAAGGTGGAAGTCGTGGCTGATCCGGCCGCTTGCGGCGACCTGTTCAACCCGGTCGGCACGCGCGTGTTCTCGGCACCTTGCGACACTGCCCGCGCCTACCTCTCGCAGCAGTCGGTCAAATACTCGACGACGAACGGCGCTGTGGGCTCGGGAGTCGTCGTGAAGGTGAACGGCAAGGAAGTTCCTTACGCCGCTGCCGCCGACAACCCGAAGGTCCTCGCCGCTGTGCAGGAAGCGGGTTACCCGAAGGCGGGCGATGCGAACATCGTGAAGATGGCGCATCCGTTCGACATCTTCCGGGCGCAGACGGCCGCGATCATCGGCCTGCTCTTCATCCTCGTGCTCTTCGTCACGATGGTGTACGGCCCGATCGCTGCGATGCTGGTCGAACTGTTCCCGACCAAGATCCGCTACACCTCGATGTCGCTGCCGTATCACATCGGCAACGGCTGGTTCGGCGGCTTGCTGCCGGCGACCGCCTTCGCGATCGTGGCCTCGACCGGCGATATCTACGCAGGTCTCTGGTACCCAATCCTGTTCGCGACGTTGACCGTCATCATCGGCTTCTTCTTCCTGCCGGAAACGAAGGACGTCGACATCACCAAGTAAAACAAAAAAAGCGGGGCGGTGGTAACAACCGCCCCGCACTATCGACTAAAGCCCCGGCCTTTGCGCCGGGGCTTTTTTTATTTGTTGTCGTCGTCTTCCTGCGGAGCGGGAATGACATAAGGCCCCTGCTGCTGCGGCAAGTTCGCCGGAGCATTCGACTCCGTACTCCAGTTGCGGTGCCAGCGCGGGCCCGGAACTGACGGCTCCCTGGTCGCCCGCGAGCGATAGGCGAAAGGATCGCCCGCGTTAGACGGGAAGTAATAGCCCTGCGGCGCGCGTGGAGCGCGGAAATAATGCGGACCCCAATACTCGGCGTAGGGCACAAAATTACTGTTTCCCGCGAGCCCCCAATCGCCATAGACGACCGTGCCGTCGGGATGGATTACCGGGCGCTTGTCCGCGTTAACGGGCGCCGCGATCGCGGCAACGAAGGTTACGAGCAGGATAAGGCGCAGCATGGCGGGTAGCCCCTGATATCGCGGCAGACTGCCATTGGCGCAGTTCCAGCCGGTTACCGGCTCTTCAACTGTTAAAGCTATGGTTATTGCTTGATTACGGGGCCGAAGCGTCGCAAATAGCGGCCCAAATTAAAATTCAGCCGGCGTAGCACAGCGGTAGTGCAGCGGTTTTGTAAACCGAAGGTCGGGAGTTCGATCCTCTCCGCCGGCACCATTTCAGACTTCGCGCAACAAGCCTTCCGCCGTTAGCTTGTCAGCGATTTGGGCACAGGCCGAAATATCGAGACCGATCGTTTCGGCAATCCCAAGCAGATCGCGTTTCCCATCGGCATAAGCCAACACGTTCATCAAATGCTCGACCTTCGAGAAGACATCGCGCGTCGAAAGATCAGGATACAAACCACGCTTGCCGAGCTGCGGCTCGCAGGGAAACACCGGTATATAAATTTTGCTCTCCTCCAGCGCGTCGATGCAGCGCGAGAGAACGTTATACGAGCCCGCCAAGCCGGAGGGCGTTACCAGAGTCAGATCGTCGAGCGATGTGTGATATTCCGGATACTCAAGATAGCTCGATCGCATCATCAATACGACGGGAAGATTGACCAGCGGGCTACAATATTGCCGCTCGTCGCTACCGCGCACCAAAAAGGAATACTCTTTGAAATTGCCTACGCTGTGTTTCAACACATTACGCGCGAGCCTGTCCGTTAGAGTCTGGCCGCTCGGAGTAGCAACGAACGAATAATTTCCATCGTCGCCGGCGCAGGACACGACGAAGCCCGCAATTACATGCTTCTTTAACGCATCCAGATTTTTGCTGATGTATACGATCGAACCGAGCGTCTCCGGAGCGAACACGATCCGATAGCTACGCTTGCGATTCTTCCGGGCGGCTAACGCACGCGCAAGCGCGGTTACGACCACCGGACCGGAAAGCTCGTTGTTCGCCATCGACGGATGACAGACATACGTCGAAAGCAGAACTTCCTTTTCGGAGTCGCCCGGCAACAACAACTCCGCATAGTTCATCACGCCGGGCTTGAGATCGCTGTCGATCACTGCGCGGTAGCGGCCGGGCTTCAGTGCCTTGCGCTGGTTCTCGCTGAGACAAAAGCCCCAGCGGCGTTTGTAATAGGAGGTGATGTACGGAATCGCATCCGCCTGCTCGGGCAGCGAATACAAGTGCTTCTGCAACTCGGTAAGATCGAGCACGCGATCCACCGGTTCGGAATATCCGAGCACATGCAGGTTGCTCTTACGGAAATCGACAACGCGGTTGCCTGCCTCATCCGCGATGTAGGCATCGCGGATGGTCCACTCGTCCGGCACCGTCCAGTCAAACGCCTTGGTGCCGGTCGGAACGGAATGAATCTGCAAGTCCGGGAGGATTTTCTTGATATAGGCGAGCGTTTCACGAACGCCCGGCCCGGTCAGCGAGCGGCAGATCGGGAACAGGTCGCGCGCCCATCCGTGCATTTCCGCGCCAATGTCGGCATCACTTTGCGGCAAGCTTGCGCTCCAGCATCGCGATCATCTCGCCTACGTTCTTGAGGCCGGTGATGTCGTCCACCGTGAAGCGGAGATCGAACTCCTCTTCGAGCTGCATGATCAGGTCGATATGGCGGAGCGAATCCCAGCCTTCGACATTTTGCGCGGTCGTCTCATCTTTCAGCGAAATCGCCGGATCCTCGAAAATTTCGCGGAAGACTTTGTTCATACGGTCGCGAACGGTCATTTCTTGCCTCTTATTTCGTAACGAATACGCAGGCGTTCTTGGGAACGGTCTGCCCGGGCTTGGGTTCGTAAGCCGCGTCTTCGATCTGTTCGATGACCTTGAAACCGGCTTCGCGAACCTGCGCCGCGACTTCATCGACTGAGTTGTAAAGATAGATGTGATCGGCGTTAGGCGCGGTAACCGCCGCCGTGATCATGCCGAGCCCGCCGGGCGCGAGCATTTTGTTCAGCGCTTTCAGAAACGTGACCGGATCGGGCAGATGCTCGAGCACCTCGACGTTGATGACGAAATCGGCCGGCGTCGCTGGCGGATTTTCGATGATGTCCTGCAAATTAGTTTTATAGCGGTCGGCGGCTCCGAATGCCTTGAC
>JAKFYO010000342.1 GCA_021730825.1 Hyphomicrobiales bacterium | reverse complement strand
TAGGCGCGAGCGCCTTCGGCATTCGCGCGAACGGTCTCGAATTCGGAAATATCCGCGCCGGAACAGAACGGCAGATCGCCCGCACCACGCAGAACCACGACCCGCAGCGCTTTATTCGCACCAAATTCGCCGACCAGCCGCGCCACTTCCTTCCACATCTCGAAGGAGAGCGCGTTCTTGCGCTCCGGGCGGTCAATAATCAGGTAACCAACCGGGCCTTTGATTTCGGCGCGGACTTGTTTTTGGGCGGGCTGCGTGGCGTGCATGGCTGGAACTAGGGGATTTACTAACGGTTTTAAAGGTATCACGTCGTAGCAGATTATCTGCTAAAAGCAGCCAACCCCATTCACCGATAGCCGCAACGGAGCAGTGCTCATGGCCCTGCATAAAAAGCTTCCCCAAGGCGTTCAGGCCATCGACCCGGTGTGGTCGCGTGTGCGTGAAGAGGCCGAGGAATGTGCGCGGCGCGAGCCGGCACTGGCGTCTTTCATCTTCACGACCGTGCTGAACCACGACAGCCTGGAACATGCGATCGCGCATCGCGTGGCGGCCCGCCTCGGGTCGAGCGACGTGTCGAGCGAGATGATCGTGCAGGCTTTCCATGAGGCGATCGAGGCCGAGTTGACGATTGCGGCTGCGATGCGCGCCGATATCGTTGCGGTTGCCGAGCGCGATCCGGCAACGACACGCTATCTCGA
Source organism: Hyphomicrobiales bacterium (assembly GCA_021730825.1). Classification (GTDB taxonomy): domain Bacteria; phylum Pseudomonadota; class Alphaproteobacteria; order Rhizobiales; family Xanthobacteraceae. Next base: position 2,686 of record JAKFYO010000342.1, on the reverse strand, counting down.
GCCGGTGCTTTACTACAAAGGCTTCCACGCTTTGCAGTCGCATCGCCTCGCGCACTATCTCTGGCACCGCGGGCGCAAGGATTTCGCGCTCTACCTTCAGAGCCAGGCGTCGTCCGTCTTCGGTGTCGACATCAATCCGAACACCAAGGTCGGCAAGGGCATCTTCATCGACCATGCCACTGGCGTCGTGATCGGTCAGACTGCCGTCATCGACGACGATGTTTCGATCCTGCAAGGGGTGACGCTCGGCGGCACCGGCAAGGAGCAGGGCGACCGTCATCCGAAAATCCGCCGTGGCGTGCTGTTGTCGGCGGGTGCGAAGGTGCTCGGCAATATCGAGGTCGGTTCCTGCGCGCGTGTCGCGGCGGGCTCCGTCGTTTTGAAGCCGGTTCCGGCGAATGTCACGGTCGCGGGCGTGCCCGCGCGCGTGGTCGGCGACGCGGGCTGCAAGGACTCGCAGCCTGCGCGTTCCATGAACCAGATTTTCGACATGCCCTTCATGGGCGAGGCAATCTGACTTTCCTTCCGGCTTGCCGGATTGTGTAAGGCGCGGCTAGGTTGGCCGCGCCTTTTAATTTCCCGGAGAATCTCGTGGACCGCGCTGAACTCGACCGTTTGCAGGACTATCTCCGCAAGATGCTGAACCCCGAGATCAGCCTGGCGGCGCGTGCGCGGGTCGAGAACATGGCGGAAGTGGTACTTGGCGACGAGCCGATCGGCCGCGTGACCTTGGACGACGAGGATGGCGACCGCTCCTACAATGTGACGGTGCCGATCGAGATGCCTGCGACTAATCCGAATCTCAACGAGGCCGTACGCGGGAAGTTCGGAAACCAGAAACTGCGCGTCGTGCCGCGCCCGAAGAAGACCGACTCCTCCGAAATCTATCTCGACGACGAATATATCGCTGTCCTGTTTAAGGACGACGCTTCTGGCCGCTCCTGGACCTTCGAGATGGCCGTGCTCGATATCGATCTGGAGCCGGAGGAGTAAGGTTGCCGGTTAACGCTGCCACCGGAATCGGCTTGCTTCCCGCGTTAAGAGATCGTTAACCTCGCCACCAATGGGCCAAAGAGCCCATTTTGTGGGTGGCGTCGCGTGATTTCTCAAGCAGCATTGCAGTCTCTGTACGCTTTGGCATTCGGCTTCTGCTTCGCCGGATTGCTTTGCTCGGGCTATCAGGTTTTTGCCGAGCGTCCGGCGAGCTTCCGGCTTCTGAATGCAACCAAGCTGCGCGCACTTTCGGCCATTCCGTTTCTCGCTTTCGCGGCGCCCTTCATCATTCTCCGCAACACCGTGCGCGGGCGTCAGCATGAAGACCGCAATATCGGGTTTGTCACGATTGCCACGATCATCGCAGGCTTCTGGAGCCTGTTTGCCGGTACCGCCGCGATCGATGTGCTGCGTTTCGCCGCCGGACTGAACGGCTAAGCCTCGCGCTTTCCGGTGTCGCGTGGCATGGTCCCGCGAAATCACTGCACGCGAGAAATCAATGCCCCTTTACGAATTCGAAGGTGTCCGCCCGGAACTTCCGGCAAGCGGCAAGTACTGGATCGCGCCCGACGCGACGCTGATCGGCAAGGTGCGGCTGCTTGATGAGGCGAGCGTGTGGTTCTACGCGGTGCTTCGCGGCGACAACGAATGGATCGAAGTTGGCGTGCGCTCCAACATTCAGGACGGCTGCGTGCTGCATACCGACCCCGGCTTCCCGATGAAGATCGGCGAGGGCTGCACCATCGGCCATAAGGCAATTCTTCACGGCTGCACGGTCGGCGATAATTCGCTGATCGGCATGGGCGCGACCGTTTTAAACGGCGCGAAGATCGGGAAAAACTCTATCGTCGGCGCCAATGCGCTCGTGACCGAGGGCAAGGAATTTCCCGACAACTCGCTGATCGTGGGCTCGCCCGCCAAGGTCGTGCGCACGCTCGACGAAAATACCATCGGATTTCTGAAGCTTGCGGCAGCGAGCTATTACAATCGCTGGCCGAAATACGCGAAGAGCTTCAAGCGGATTGACTGAGCTTTTCCGAAAACAAAAAAGCCGGCTTCTCGCGAAGCCAGCTTTTTAATTTCTGAAGCGCGCTTATCGGAAGATCGAGAAAAAGCCGACCGACTGCTGCGTTTCGTTTCTGCGCGGGCCGGCGGTATCGACCGGCGGCGGGTTGATGTAGCCGCGTGCGCGCGCGGTTTTGGCGTCGCCGTAGTTCTTGTAGCCATCCGTTTCTAGATAAATGAAGAACTTGGCCTGACGCGGTGTCCACCAGCGCGCGAGCTTCGCCTGATATTTGCTCAGGCGCACGCATCCCAAGCTCACCGGCGCGCCAAAGGTGCCGCCAGAGTCGAGGCCGCCCGCAATCTGATGAATGCCGTTCGCGCGCTCGCCGGTGTAACCCTTCTCCGGCAAGAAGTGCATGAAGTTCGGCATCTCGATCGGGCTGCCGCCGTTTTCGAACATCGCAATGTGCGCGACGCCACCGTTCATGCGCTCGTCACGCTTGGCGTCGGCCGGCGTGTAGCGGCGGTCCGAGCTCCAGTTGCGCTTCGCGATCACGTTGATCGGCGCGTAATAGTTGTTGTTCGGCTTCTGCTGCCAGCGGCTCGACGAGGTGATGAAGCGATAGACCAGCTTCGCCTTGCCGTCCTGAATTTCGCAGAAGTTCAGCGTCTGGCCGACGCAATAGCC
>JAKFYO010000056.1 GCA_021730825.1 Hyphomicrobiales bacterium | reverse complement strand
ACTCGCGTCCGTGGTCGCAGGCGTCGCCAATGCGAACGGGATGTCGGTCCGCACCCACAACACCACCGATGGCGACGAAGAGGTGAACGACGAAGACTACAAATTCTCAGGCACCGTCAGCGCGCTGGTGAAGAAGCCGGAAGATTTCGGCGCGCTCAACGAAGCGAAACACTGGAGGGACGAGAAGGTCGATCCGAAGCAATGGGTCTGGACCGACGATTATTCCAACGTGCTCGGCGCGATGATCCGCCACGCGCGCGGATATTAACCCGCTTCGAGCGGTTAACGAGCGGCCTGGCCCTCCGTTGTGGTCAAAGGCCGCTCGCCTTGCTATAGCCCCGGTTCGGCAAGCCCAGCGGCCGTGCCGGGCTATCCAAGTCTTTGAAATTTCGAGGCGAAACGAAGTGACGGCTGTTCATCGCAAATTTGACCGCCCCGCTATCGACATGAACGGCAAGTCGGTGCTCGTCACCGGCGGCACCGGGTCTTTTGCACGCGCATTTGTCGATACCCTGCTAACCAAAGCCAAGCCGCGAAAGCTGATCATTTTTTCGCGTGATGAGCAGAAGCAGGATGCCATGGCGCGCGAAGTTGCCGCCGCGCATCCAAAGGCTGCGAGCTGCATGCGCTATTTCATCGGCGACGTGCGCGATCTTTCGCGCTTAGAGCTCGCGATGCGGGAAGTCGACTATGTCGTGCACGCGGCTGCCATCAAAATCATTCCGATCGCCGAATACAATCCGTTCGAGACGATTCTGACGAACGTGCACGGCGCGGAGAATGTCGTGAAAGCCGCGCTTCGCAACAAGGTCGCGCGCGTCGTCGCGCTTTCGACCGACAAGGCTGCGAACCCCATCAATCTCTATGGTGCGTCGAAGCTTGCCTCCGACAAGATCATGGTCGCCGCGAACAATCTCTCGGGTTCGCACGGCACCAAGTTCTCGGTCGTGCGTTACGGCAACGTCATCGGCTCGCGCGGTTCGGTCGTGCCGCTGTTCGACAGTATGATCAAGAAGGGTGTGAAGGCGTTGCCGATCACCGATCCGCGCATGACGCGGTTCTGGATTACGCTCGAGCAGGGCGTATCGTTCGTGCTCTCGTCGCTCGGGATCATGAACGGCGGCGAGCTGTTCGTGCCGAAAATTCCTTCCATGCGCATGACCGATCTCGCGCGCGCGATGGCGCCGAACCTGCCGCATGACATCGTCGGTATCCGCCCGGGCGAGAAGCTGCATGAAGTGATGATCACCGAGGACGACGCGCGGCTCACGCTTGAACTCGACGACCGTTACGTGATCTGCCCGCAGTTTGCGGACTGGCCGAGCGATCATCTCGTCAAGGCCGGCGCGAAACCGGTGAAGGAAGACTTCCGCTATTCGTCCGAGATCAATACGGAATGGCTCGACGGCGATCTCCTGAACGGGCTGATCGGCCGTAAGGCGGCATGAGCGAAGATCGCCGTATGTTGCCCTATGGGCGGCAAACCATCGAAGACGATGATGTTGCCGCGGTCGCTGCCGCGCTCCGCTCCGATTTTCTGACGACGGGGCCGCTGGTCGAAGAATTCGAAAATCATTTTGCCGGTGCCGCGGGCGCGGCTCATGCCGTCGCCTGCAACAGCGGTACCGCGGCGCTGCATCTTGCTGCGATGGGTCTGCGCCTTGGACCTGGTGATACCGCGATCGTTCCTACACTCACGTTTCTTGCGAGCGCTAATGCAATCCGCATGACGGGCGCGGAAGTTTTTTTCGCCGATGTCGATCCGGATAGCGGGTTGATGACGGACGCGAGTTTCGAGGAAGCCATTTCGCTTGCGGATAAGTATCGCCGCGAGATCAGGGCAGCGGTGCCGGTGCACCTGAACGGACGCATCTGCGACATGCGTTCGCTCGCGAATGTCGCAAAGAAAAGCAATATCGCCCTGATCGAGGACGCCTGCCACGCGCTGGGCGTGCCGTCGGCGGGCGCGAATGAGTATTCGGACTTTGCCTGCTTTTCGACGCATCCCGTGAAAATGATTGCTACCGGCGAGGGCGGTGTCGTCACTACGAAGGACGCGGACGCCGCTGCGCGCATGCGCAAGCTCCGCAGTCACGGCATGGTTCATGCCGAAGGCGAATTGCTTTCCCGCGAGGAAGGTTTCGAGAACGGCGCGAAGCGGCCGTGGTACTACGAGATGCATGAGATCGGCTGGAATTACCGGATGCCGGATGTTCTCTGCGCGCTCGGGATTTCGCAGCTAAAGAAGCTGCCGCGCTTTCTGAAACGGCGCGAGGAAATCGCCCGGCTTTATGACCGGCTGCTTGCACCGCTCGCACCCGCGCTGAAGCCTGCGCCGCGCGGCAACGATCCGCACGGCTTGCATCTTTATGCGGTGCTGATCGATTTCGAAAAGCTCGGCACCACCCGCGCCAAATTCATGGATGCGTTGCGCGCGGAAGGCATCGGCACGCAGGTGCATTATCTTCCCGTGCATCGTCAGCCGTATTATCGCGATCGCTACGGCGAGCGCGTGTTGCCCGGTGCAGATGCATATTATTCGCGGTGTCTTTCGATTCCGCTTTATCCGTCGATGCAGGATGCCGACGTCGAGCGCGTGGTGGAAACACTCTCCAATCTCATTTCGAAAGCCCAATGACCGTCGCGATCATCGTGCAAGCCCGCATGCATTCGACGCGATTGCCGGGCAAAGTTCTGCGCAAACTGGGCACAGCGACTGTGCTGCATCACGTTCTCACGCGCTGCGCGGCAATTCCCGGAAGCGACGTCGTGGTGTGCGCAATACCGGAAAACGCGGATTGCGATCCGATTGCAGAGGAAGCTGCGTCGGCAGGCGCGGTAATCGCTCGCGGTTCGGAGAGCGATGTATTGGGCCGTTACCATAAAGCCGCACTCGCGGTGAGCGCCGATACAATCATGCGCGTCACTTCCGATTGCCCGCTGATCGATCCAGCGGTCTGCGGCCAAGTTCTGGCGCTTCGCAAACAGGAAAACGCGGACTATGCCAGCAACAATATGCCGCCGAGTTTTCCGCATGGGCTCGATTGCGAGGCGTTCACGATCAAGTCGCTCGCGAATGCCGCGCAGTCCGCGAGCGAGGCGCACGACCGCGAGCATGTAACGCCTTGGCTGCGCCGAGATACGAACGTTAGACGCGCTAATCTTTCGACGCCCTGCAAAGAATTTTCCGGTCAGCGTTGGACTCTCGATTTTCCTGAGGACTACGATTTTTTCCAGGCTGTTTGGGCGGCGATGGATCAGAGCGCGACACCGTCATGGGAAACGGTCGCGGCACTCGTCGCGTCGAGACCGGAGATCGCGTCGCTGAACGCGATGCATCGACAAGCGAGGACGAGTTGAGCGCGCTTGTTGTATTCCGAGCTGACG
>JAKFYO010000025.1 GCA_021730825.1 Hyphomicrobiales bacterium | reverse complement strand
GAGCGCGGCTTTGACGCGCGGATCGCCGTTGAGGTTCACGTTGTTCGGGATGAGGCCGTCGTAATCGACGTTCATGATGTTCATCGTTTCATACCCTTTCACGATCGTAGGTCGGCGAAATGCCGGAGCCGTAAAGTTTGAGAGCGCCTTGTTCGCCGACGGAGTTCGGGCGCTGGAAGATCCAGTTTTGCCAGGCGGTGAGGCGGCCGAAGATTTTGGTTTCCATCGTTTCCGGGCCGGCGAAGCGGATATTGGCTTCCATGCCGGTCAGCGCGTCCGGCGAATAGCTCGCGCGTTCTTCGAGCATCACGCGGATTTCGTCGTCCCAGTCGAAGTTTTCATAAGCGAAAGTGACGAGGCCGAGCTCTACCGCGCCTTCACCTTCGATTTTCTCGCCTTGCTTTGCTTTTGCGCGTCCGACGCTGTCGGGCTCGCCGAGGAAGCGGGTTTCGAGACGCGTCAAACCATTGCCCATCGGATAGAGACCGAAGTTTGCTTCCGAGAGCATGATTGCGGCGGGCTCCTTGTTATCTCCTTCGCGCTGGCCGATCAGCATCAAGGCGCGGTCGGAGGCGAACACGAGTTCGGCAAGCATACCGGCGAAACAAGTGCCTGGCTCGATCAGCGAGACGAAGCTGCGGGAAGTGACATCGACGCGCTTCAGCGTGCGCTTGATGTAGTGGCGCACTTCACGGAGGAACCAGTCTTTCTGGTTCGCCGCGATGAACTTGTCGAAATCGAGCACGCTCTGAGCGTCGCCCTCGGTTTTGAAAAGCAGCAGGCCGATCGCGGGTTCGTTGAAGCGCAGATGCAGGATTGCGTCTTCGAGTTCGCGTGAAACCGCGAGCGGCCAGAACTTATCGCCTTGTGCGAGCGCATCCGCAGCGGAGGCGGGGGCTTTATCTTTCGAAGCGCGGATCGTGATCGTCGCAAGTTTCCGCTCACGCTCGATCTCGACCGCGACATTGGGATAGACCATCGAGTCGCCATTGATCTTGCGCTCCAGCTTTGTGAGCGCGACGCCCTTCGCGTCTTTCGGGCGGTCGGATTTCGCGGCGAGTTCTTTCGCGCGTTCTTTCACCGCGTCGTCCCATTTCGACTTTGCAACGGTCTCATCGACCAGACGCCACTGCACGGCTTTCTGCCCGCGGATACCTTCCTCAGTCGAGCAGAAGAAGTCCGCGTAGTCGCGCCGCACCTTGCGCTTGTCGGTGACGCGCGTGATGCCGCCGGTGCCGGGAAGCACGGCGAGGAGCGGAGTCTCCGGGAGCGACACCGCCGAGCGGCGGTCATCGATTAACATAATATGATCTGCGGTGAGTGCGAGTTCGTAGCCGCCGCCGGCCGCGGTGCCGTTCACCGCGCAAAGATAAAGCTGCTTCGAGTTTTCGCTCGCGTCCTCGATCGAGAGTCGCGTCTCGTTCGTGAACTTGCAGAAATTGACTTTATGACCATGCGTTGCCTTGCCGAGCATGCGGATGTTGGCGCCGGAGCAGAACACGTTGTCCTTGCCGGACTTGATCACGACCGCGCGCACTTCCGGATGTTCGAAGCGCAGGCGCTGGATCGCGTCGTTCAATTCGATATCGACCGAAAGGTCATAGGAATTGAGCTTCAACTCGTAGTCGGTCGAAAGCCCGCCCGCCGGATCGACGTCCATGACGAGGTTCGCGACCTCGCCGTCGAATTCGAGTTTCCAGTGCCGGTACTTGGATGGCTCGGTCTGGCAATCGATCGTTTTCATGTGACGTTTCCTGGCTGGCGTTCCGGGCTCGCTAAAAGCCTACATGCATTATCTTGCATGGTTCTAATAGGCGTTTTAAAAGGCCGCAAGCGTTTAATGCATTAAAATTCAGGAACGGAATCGCCCCTGAATCTCAGGGACTTAGACGCTTTTTCCGGCGTCTTCCTCGCGCAGCCTGAAACGCTGGATCTTGCCGGTCGCGGTTTTCGGGAGATCGTCGCGGACGTCGATCCAGCGCGGGTATTTCCAGGCGCCGGCCTTGTCCTTCACGTGCGCTTTCAGGCTTTCGAACAAAGCATCGTCCTTGGTGAAGCCCTGCTTCAGGACGATGTAGGCCTTGGGTTTCAACAGACCGTCCGAGTCTTCATGTCCGATCACGGCGGCTTCCAACACGGCTTCGTGCGAGACGAGCGCGGCTTCGACCTCGAACGGCGAAACCCAGATGCCGCTCACTTTGAACATGTCGTCGGTACGTCCGCAGCAGCGCAGGAACCCATCTGCATCGCGAACATATTTGTCGCCGGTGTAGGTCCACTCGCCTGCGAACGTGCGGCGGGTTTTCTCGCGCTGGTTCCAATAGCCTTCCGCAGAAGACGCGCCGCGAATGATGAGTTCGCCAATCTCATCGACACCGCACTCTTTTCCGTCTTCAGCGACGATTTTCGCGTCGTAGCCCGGCACGGGTTTGCCGGAAGTACCGTAGCGCAATTCTTTCGGACTGTTGCTCAAGAAAATATGCAGCATCTCGGTCGAACCGATGCCGTCGAGAATGTCGAAGCCGACTTGGCGTTTCCAGTTTTCGCCGACATGCGGCGGCAGTGCTTCGCCTGCGGAAACACAAAGGCGAAGCTTTTCAGAGCCCGCGCCCTTGGTCGCACGCTTGTCTGCGAGCAGCGCGGCATAGAGTGTCGGCACGCCGAAGAAGATCGACGGCTGTTCGTTTTTAATGATCTCGAACACCGAATCCGGCGTAGGCCGCCCGGAAAGCAAAACCGCGCTTGCGCCCACTGCCATCGGGAAGGTCATCGCGTTACCGAGACCATAGGCGAAGAATAATTTCGCCGCGGAATAGATCACGTCGTCTTCACGCATGCCGAGCACTTGTTCGGCGTAGGTTTTTGCGGTGTACATGAGTGAGGAGTGAATGTGCTTGGTGCCTTTCGGCGCGCCGGTCGAGCCTGACGAGTAAAGCCAGAACGCGACTTCATCGGAAAGCGTCGGCGCGGTGAAGAGATCGGCTTTGCCTTGTCCAACGACTTCATCGAAAGAGTAGACGGGAATTTTTCCGGTCGAGATCGCACTCTTGTCGCCGGCGACGATAACGGCTTTCAGCCATGACATTTTCGGCAATGCCGGCTCGACGGTTTTCGCGAGCGCCTCGGATACGAAGAGGACCGCCGCGCGGCTGTCGTCGATCATGTAGGCATATTGCTCGGTGGCAAGCAGCGTGTTCAGCGGGATCGGCGCAACGCCGCCGCGGATCGCGCCCCAGAACGCCACCGGAAACTCGATGGTGTCGAGCGCGAGCATGACCATCCGGCTCTCGTGACCGAAACCGAGCGAGGCGAGCCCGCTCGCGAAGCGGCAGCTTTCCTTCTGCAATGCGCCGTAGGTGATGGAGCGATTACCTTCCTTGAACGCGACCTTAT
>JAKFYO010000199.1 GCA_021730825.1 Hyphomicrobiales bacterium | reverse complement strand
AGTCGCGCGGCGCGGCAGGGGAAACTTTCTTCGGCAAGTACGAACCCATCCCTGGCTGCTTTGAAGCCGCCCCGTCTGGGCGCGATCAAGCAGGAATTACGCAGTCTTGCCGGGTTCGGTTAATGGCGCGTTGACCGAGGTGCCCCCGACATCTCTGTCCGTAGAAGCCGAAAGTGGCGAAATGTCGCCCCGGCTCGCCGAAACGTTAACGGGGGCCCGAAGGCCCCCGTTTTTCACTGAATCTGCTGTGGTCCGGAACTTAGCGGCGGAAGAGGCCGAAAAGATCGAAGCCGGTCGAGCGCTGATACCTGAACTCGTCGAGGCTCTGGGCCTCGCGGCTCGGCGTCGGGTCCGGGTGCTTAATCGCGACCTCAAGCTGCCGGCGCTCGTTGCCGGTGGCTTTCAGGTTTTTGATCGTCGCGGCATCGACCTTGTAGAGGTCCTTGCGGATGATGAGTTTACCGTCGTGGACTTCGGCCGTGTTGTAAACGATGTGGACCGGAACATTGTTCTTGAAGTCGAGCTTGTGCTCGGCTGCACCGTACATCTTCTTGATCTTGTCCTGCGTCCAGTCTTCGCCCGGACGAGCGATGTTCATCAGGAGCTCCGCGTATTTCAGCGGGTCCTGTACGCGAATGCAGCCGGCGCTGTAAGCGCGCTCATCGTGCGCGAACAAGTGCCGGACCGGCGTGTCGTGCTGATAGACCAGGAACTTGTTCGGGAAGTTGAAGCGGAGGCGGCCAAGCGCGTTGCCGTCGCCGGGGCCCTGCGAGATGTGCAGCGTGCCGTCCGGACGGGTCTGGACGCGCATGCCCATACGCTTCATCGCGTCGGGGTCTTGACGCAGCGCCGGAATGTAATCGCGCGCGACAATCGACGGCGGCACGTTCCAGGTCGGGTTGACCGTGATGAAGCTCATTTCCTGGGTCGTGATCGGCGTGATCTTGGTCGCGGCACCGACGACAACGCGCGTTTCCCAGACTTCCTTGCGGTCCTGATAGACGCGGAGATAGTAGCCGGGAATGCTGGTGATGACGTAGCTGTTGCCGAGATCGCGTGGCAGCCAGCGCCAGCGTTCCATGTTGGCGAGGATAATGTCTTCGATCCGGTCGGTGTTCGCTGGATTGAGCGCGGCCACGACTTCATTCGTGAGAATGCCGTCGACCTTGCGCTTCTTTTCCTTCTGGAAGTCTGCGACGGCCTTGGAGAGGTCTTCGTCGTAGAATTTGTCGTCCTTGGCCGGCAGGCCGAGGCGCTCGCGCAGCACCGGCACGCGGTTGTCTGCCTGGTTCTGCTTGGCTTTCGCGTTGAAGCGAAGCGCCTGTCCCTGCGGAATGCGGATCTGCTCGACTTCGCCTTTGCCGCGAAGTTTCGCGAGTTCGGCTTTGAGCAACTTGTACTGCTCGTGCTGCGGGTGGAAGCCTGCGAGCGTCTCGCCGACATTCGTGGCCGACGCAATTTTGTTCAGGCTTTCGAGCGGGTTCAGCCCGTCGTGCTTGTATTCGGTGTCGCGGAACGTGCGCGACGGATGAACGCGGCCATTGGAAGCGTGACGCACGAAGTCGATGACTTCGCCCGTATAGGAGAGTTCGGCTTCCGCGAGCTTGTCTGCGTCGGCGACGTCGAAATTCGGAGCGGCGTAATCCGCGGGAAGAAGACCGTCTTCATCGACCTTCTTCAGGAAGGCGATGGCCGCGGTTGTGCGCGCGCTGGTTTTGCCGTTGTCGAGCCAAAGCGGCTGGAAGCCGCGGTCGCGATAAAATGCTTCGACGGCGTTGCGCTCATCCCGGTTCGAGAAAAAGCGGTCGCCGCGGTTTGCGATCAGATCGCGGAGCTTTTCGGCGACGGCTGCGTCCACGCCGGAGAGATTGGCGAGCGGTGCCTCGATGAGTTTCTTGCCGGTGAGCTTCTTCGTGTCATCTGAAGGGGTGTAGCCCGACGTCGTTGTGGCTGGCGCGGGAGCAACTGCCGGGGCGGTGGTCTGCTGCTGCGGTTCGGGTTTCGCTTCGAGGCCGGTCGGTGCTGCAACTTCCGGTGCCGGGATCGACTTCACCGGATCGTCGTTGCTGTTCTGGGCCAGGGCAGCCGGGGTCAGCGCAAAAAAGGCGGCGCTGACGAGTAGACCGCGCGAAAGGAGGCCGAAGTGCTTGGCCGGGTTCATTGAATTCTCCCGCAGGTAATAGGTTGCATAGCTTTTGGCAGCGGCGGCGTACCCGATCAAGGGTACAAGTAGCCCGGACCGCCAGTCGTTCCGAAATAGCTAGCTTCTGTTACCGCTTAGCAACGCAGGAGAGGTCACAAATCCCCGTGATCGGCACCGGTTTCGGCTTCCAGACCCAGTTCCTTGAGCTTCCGGTAAAGGGTCGAGCGCCCGATGCCGAGGCGGCGGGCGACTTCGGTCATCCGGCCGCGATAATGGGCAATCGTGAAGCGGATGATCTCGCCCTCCAGCGCGTCCATCGGCCGGACGTGGCCGTGGAAGTCCACGAGTTCCAGCCGGTCGCGGGAAGGAGTGTCTAGCTGCTCCTCCGAGACGATCAGCGGAGCCGCAGGCTGGGTAGAGGGCGAAGGGATCGAGGGCGGAGCGGCGTTCAGGGCCGCCTGCTCATAGCCTAGAACCTGGGAAGCGATCTGCGGAAATTCCGCGACGCCAATTTCGTCCGCGCCAGCAAGCACGACCGAACGAAACACGGTGTTCTCAAGCTGGCGGACGTTGCCCGGCCATTTGTATTCGGAGAGCAATTTCATCGCGTCCGCTGAAACCGAGCGCACGCGCTTGCCTTCTTCGGCGGCGAAGCGCGCGACGAAACGCTTCACGAGATCGGGCACGTCCTCCATGCGGTCGCGCAGCGGCGGCAGCGTCACCGGATAAATGTGCAGGCGATAAAAAAGGTCTTCGCGGAAGGTGCCCGCGCGCACCAGCGCCATCAGGTCGCGATTGGTGGCCGAGACGAGACGGAAATCTACTTTCACAGGTTTGCGCGAGCCGACCGGATCGATCTCGCCTTCCTGCAACGCGCGCAACAGCTTTACCTGTGTGTCAGCCGGCAGCTCGCCGATCTCATCGAGAAAGAGCGTGCCGCCGTCCGCTTCGAGAAATTTTCCGATCTGGCGCTCAGCCGCGCCCGTGAACGAACCTTTTTCATGGCCGAAGAGAATCGATTCCACGAGGTTCGCGGGGATCGCGCCGCAGTTGACGGCGACGAAGGGCTTCTTCGCGCGCGGGCCGGCGGCGTGGATAGCACGCGCGAACAATTCCTTGCCGGTGCCGGACTCGCCTTCGATCAGAACGGGGATGTCGGAGCCCGCAGCTTTTTCCGCGAGGGTCAAGGCCGCCTGCATGCGCGGGCTCTTCGTGGAAAGGTCTTTCAGCGAGAGCTTGCCGTCGGCGGACTTGTGCA
>JAKFYO010000126.1 GCA_021730825.1 Hyphomicrobiales bacterium | reverse complement strand
GCTTTCCTTCGGCTCGTCCCAGGTGAAGCCGGGGCTGTCGGTCGCGATCTCGAACAGGATGCCGCCGGGTTCGCGGAAATAGACCGACTTAAAGTACATGCGGTCGATCTGCTCGGTGGTATCCAAGCAAAGCACATTGCGGATGCGCTCGGTAATTTCCATTTCGTCGGCGTCATCTTTCGCGCGGAAGGCGACGTGATGCAGCGTCGCGGCACCTTGCGAACCGCGCGGCGCATCCTTGCCGATGACGATGTCGATATGCGCGCCGAGGTCGGCGGCACCTAAGAAACGCTGGCGGTCGCCATCCTTGCCGCCATCCGCGTAACCGAAGCCGTCTTTCAGCACTTCGCCGGTGCGTGTGCCGTTGTGAGGCCGGAGCGTAATGCCGGAAAAGCCACGTACAGCATGCTCGATCGGGACGGGGCCTTCCGCCCAAGCCGGAGCGTTCGCAGCCGTTGCCGTCTCTACGAGTTCGATCTTCATGCCTTCGGCATCGGTCAACGAAAGCAATTTGTCGCCGAAGCGTTCGCTTTCGCGTGAGGCAAACCCTTCCGTATCGAGCCGCTTCTTCCAATAGCCGAGCGAGCCTTTCGGCACGGCATAGGCGACTTCGACCGCTTGCCCGATGCCCTGTTGGCCAGGCCTGACGCCATCCCAAAGGAAGAAGGTAAGAGCGGAGCCCGGCGCGCCCGTCTCATTGCCGTAATAAAGGTGCCACGCGCTCGGGTCGTCGAAATTTACGGTGCGTTTCACGAAGCGCAGTCCGAGCATCTTCGTGTAGAAGCCAAAGTTCTTCTTGCCGTCGCCGGTAATGCCGGTGATGTGGTGGATGCCGGCGCTTTTCGCCATGACATTTCCCATAACATTTCTCCTGCCGCGATTGTTTGCACCCATATGGACCGCACCGCTATTCGTCATAAGTGCTGCAAGCGGGGATTGCGGTGACGCATTCCGGCAACAGTGCGCCGCCATCTCGCATTTGACGCAACTTTGAGCGGCCAAGAGCCGGAGCCGTTAAACTCCTGGAAACCATAAAAGTCCGAGACTTCCCTGGTGTTTTGTAGCGTTCGGGGTCGTCATGGAGCAGTTGCGGCAGGTTGCGAAGCGGATCGACGCTTCCGATGTGGTTTCCCTTCTTCGGGAGGTTTATCCCGATGGTGTGCGCGGCCGGAACGAGGCCGAAGCGCTGATCGCCTTCGACCGGGAATTTTCCGATCCGGCGCCCGAATGGCGCGGTTTCATGGCCGAGGCAGTTGCCGACCACCTCTTGCGCCGCTCCGAACCTCTTGGCGTTATCACGGCTGAAAAGGCCGGCTGGCTGATCGGCGCAATCGCACCGTCGGGCCGCATCGCGACCCAAGGCGGGATCGAAACGCTAATTCGCACGATCGAACTCGCTCCCGATTTGCCGGCGACACTGATTGCCTTCGCAATCCGCGAGTTATGGCACGAAGTCATTACCGGCGAGGGACCCGCGGTAAGAGGCCGCGTGCATTTTACCCGCGCGCTCGACGCAAGCGACGTCTCGCTGCTGCGCAGGATTCTTGAGGCCGGCAAGGGTGCGATCTCGGCGGCGGAAGCCGAAGCGCTATTCGATCTGCACGATGCAGTTGCAAGCGGGAAAAATCACGCTTCCTTCGACGACCTCTTTTTCCGTGCGATTGTGAATTATCTCCTGAGTGCTTCGGGTGTTGAGACACCAACACGCACACAGGCACTTGCACGCGAACCTAGGCGCGATGCCGGCAACGGTATCGCCTCCGAATGTTTTGCCTGGCTTTCCTCGCACATCATGCGCGACGGCAGGCCGACCAACGCCGAACGCGCTTTGTTATCGCTCATCGATAACGGAGCGGAACCGGATCCGTCACTCAGGCGTTCGTTCGACCGAGCCGCCTGATCCCGGCGAGGCCGCCGGGGTAGTTTTACGAGGCTAACGCTCAAGCTGCGGGGCCTCGCCATTGGATTTCGATTTCTTTCAAGAGATGGATCTGGTCCGCCGCCTTGCGGTCGCGGCACTCGTCGGCTTGCTCGTCGGCATCGAGCGCGGCTGGCGTGAGCGCGAGGCAGAGGGCGGCGCCCGCACCGCGGGCATCCGCACCTTCACGCTGATCGGCATGCTCGGCGGCATTGTCGGCCTGATCGCGCGGGCATTGAAAGACCCGACCGGGGCAGGCGTTCTGATTGCATTTTCGCTTCTAGTTTTCTCCGCTGCATTTGCCGCTTTCCGTATGCGCGAAAACGCGGAGGACGATAATTACGGCTTCACCACTGTCGTGGCCGCCATGGCGACCTTCACGCTCGGCGTTTATGCGCTGCTTGGCGACCAGAACATTGCGGCCGCTGCCGGTGTCGCCGTCATGGCAATTCTCGCCATTCGCGAACAGTTGCACGGGTTGCTTTCGCGCATCACGTGGAATGAACTGCGCGCCGCGATCATTCTTCTGTCGATGACGTTTCTGGCGTTGCCTTTTATTCCCGACCAGAACTTCGGTCCGTTCGGCGGCGTCAATCCGAGGCAGGTCTGGCTGCTCGCGGTTGTGCTCGCGGCGGTTTCTTTCGTCGGTTATGTTGCGGTGAAAGTATTCGGCTCGAAGCGCGGCATGTTGCTGTCGTCGGCGATTGGCGGACTGGTTTCTTCGACTTCTGTAACTGTCGATGCCGCGCGGCACGCGCACAAAAATAAAAGCGGTTGTAGGCTGCTTGGAGCGGGCGTGGCGCTTGCTACCGCTTCATCGCTCGCGCGCATGATTGCGGTGATTGCCGCGTTGAATTTCACCGTCGCAAAGCTTGCAGCCGCGCCGCTTCTCGTCGCAATCGTTGTCGCGGTGGCTATCGCCGCCGTGCTGGTCTGGGGCGACGGCAAGCGCACCAAGCCGGTCGATATCAAGATCGCGAACCCGTTTTCGCTGCAGGCGACATTGCTGCTCGCGGCATTTCTTGGCGGCGCGATTTTTCTCACCGAAGCGCTTTCGGTCTGGCTAGGTAGCTCGGGCGCGCTGGCTGCGGCCTTTGCCGGCGGCGCGGTCAGCGTCGATCCGGCGACATTCTCCATGGCGGAGCTGGGCCGGGATCGTATTTCACCGATGACGGCGGCCGCCGGGCTCTGGCTTGCCGCCCTTTCAAACAACCTCCTGAAGTTCGGGCTGGCCTGGAGTGCGGGCCCTCGCGAATTCCGCTGGCCGTTGGCATTGAGCCTGCTCGCCCCCTTGGTCGCTGGCGGGGCCGCTTCGGCTGCCATGATCGTTTTTGCGGGTGGTTTGGGGGAGGTGCCAGCCCCGGCTAATTGACAAAGGTCATATTGCGCCGCAAACCTGATGAGGGTTTCGCGTCAGTCCGGGCCGGGCATGTTCAAGAAAATACTGATCGCTAATCGCGGCGAGATCGCGTGCCGGGTCATCAAGAC
>JAKFYO010000151.1 GCA_021730825.1 Hyphomicrobiales bacterium | reverse complement strand
CTTCGGGGCTTTGGCCTTTTTCGCTTTTTTCTTCTTCGCTTTCTTCTTTTTCGACTTCTTTGCCATGACTGACCTCATAACTCTTTCCGCCGTTTGTGCGGCCGGAGCGGCCGCGGTGAAATTCAGGAGTTGCGCACCACCAACACATGCAGGCTACGCGGGCCGTGCGCGCCGAGCAAATGGGTCTGCTCGATATCGCCCGACCGGGACGGTCCGGTAATCCAGTTCACGGCGCGAGGCATCTTGTTCGCGCCGAAACTCACACGGATCCTGTCCCAGACACTCTCGTAATCGCCCGCTATATCTCTTTCGTCAACTACGACGAGATGATGGTCAGGCAGGAAGTTGAGCGTGGTTGGATTGTCGGCGCCCGATACCATTACGAGTGTACCGGACTCGGCGACAGCGCCGAACGAATAGGACACGGAAGCAAGCTGTGCGCCGTCCGATGCACCCTTTGTGACCTCAAGCGTGCGTTCTTTTGCCCAAGGAATGAGCGAAAGCCGTTCATCATCACCGTGACGGATCGACTGCGGCAGATTTTTCGAACGCAAATAGGCCGCGACCTCCGCCGGAATGTCATCCTTCGTCTCAAGCAAGACAATCGAAGCCTTCGCGCTCTCGACCATCTCGAGGAAAAGCTCCAGGCGTTCGCGATCCGGCTTCTGCCCGCGAGCGGGAATGAGGTTGCGCGGGTGTTGTTCGATGCGCGCGGCGACTGTTTCGTGCCGCAAGCGGTCATCGTTGCTCACACGCAGCGATTTTCTGATGTTTGCGAAGATTGCTTCCCGGCTTTTCATCGGCTGGCGTCACGCTTTTTCCAGAGCGTCTGGAAGGTTTCGCCTTGCGGTGCCGGGAAATCGCGATGCCGGGTCCAACCGGAGGCCAGCGGCAACGAACGGAGACGGCCTTTTCCGCCGAGGAGACGCAGAAGTTTCATCGCAAGCGCCGTTGCTCTGCGATACAGCACAGGACGTTTTGCGAACATGGCCCAAATGCCAAGGCCGTAGCGTACGGAAGCCGGTTGCAGGTGGCGCTCGAACTCCCGCTCGCGCCAGTTGCGCATCAGTTTCGGGAGCGGAATGCGAACCGGGCAGACCTCTTCGCAGCGGCCGCAGAACGTGGACGCGTTCGGCAACTGCCCGCCCTTCTCCACACCGACCAGCGAAGGCGTCAGCACCGCGCCCATCGGGCCGGGATAAACCCAGCCGTAGGCATGGCCGCCCACCGCGTGAAACACCGGACAGTGGTTCATGCAGGCACCGCAGCGGATGCAGCGAAGCATTTCCTGAAACTTGCCGCCGAGCATGTTCGAGCGGCCGTTGTCTAACAGCACCACGTGATATTCGAGCGGGCCGTCCGGATCGCCCTCGCGCCGCGCGCCGGTCGAGAAGGTGGTATAGACTGAGAGATCGGTGCCGGAGGCGGTGCGTGCGAGCAGGCGCAAGAAAGTTGCGGCGTCTTCGCGTGTCGGCACCACCTTCTCGATGCTCGAAATCACGATATGCGCTTTAGCAAGCGTTTGCGTCAGGTCGCCGTTGCCTTCATTCGTGACGATCACCGAAGAACCGGTTTCCGCGATCAGAAAATTCGCGCCGGTGATTCCGACTTCCGCGCTCAGGAACTTATCGCGCAGCATGGCGCGCGCTTCCGCAAGCAGCGACGTCGGTTCGTCCAGATTGCGTTCCGGCGGCAGATCCGTGTGTGCGCGGCGGAAATCCGCTTCGATCTGTTCTTTCGTGACATGCAGCGCGGGCGCGATCAGATGCGACGGCGTCTCGCCGCGCAGCTGAATAATGTATTCCCCGAGATCGGTTTCGATCGGCTTGATACCGCGCGCTTCGAGATAAGTGTTCAGGCCCGTCTCTTCGGAAATCATCGACTTGCCCTTGGCGACCGATTTCGCGTTCAGGCGCTGGCAGATGTTGAGGATGATTTCGTTTGCTTCTTCCGCGTTTGCTGCCCAATGCACATGGCCGCCGGATGCAATCACATTTTTCTCATAGGCTTCCAGATAAAGATCGAGATGCGCGAGGATGTGGTCTTTCAGATCGCGCGCGGAATCCCTCAGCGCATCGTACTCCGGCAACTTCTCGACCGCCGCCTTGCGCCGCTCAATAAAACCTTTTTCGGAGCGGGCTAGCGCCTTCTGGAGATAAGAATCGTCCAGCGCCTTGCGCGCGTTCTGGTTGAACTGCGGAGAATTAACGGCTTGCGTCATCGCTCTGGCTCGCCGATGGCCGGCTCATCGCTCATGCCCGCGAGCACTTCCGCGATATGGCGAACGCGCACGGGCTTTCCTTCCCGGAATAGTTTTCCGGCCATGTTCATGAGACAGCCGAGATCGCCCGCGAGCAGTGTGCCCGCTCCGCTCGCCGCGATACTCGCGGTTTTTTTCTCGACAATCTTGTTCGAGACGTCCGCGTATTTCACACAAAAAGTGCCGCCGAAGCCGCAGCAGACATCGGGGTCTTTCATCTCGACGAGGGTGAGACCCTCGACTTTCGCGAGCAACTTGCGTGGCTGCGCCTTGATGCCGAGTTCGCGCAAACCCGAACAGGAGTCGTGATAAGTGACACTGCCTTCAAAGCGGGCAGCAGGCATCGCTTTCAGAACGTCGCTCAGGAATGCCGTCAGTTCAAAGGTCTTCGCGGCAAGCGCCTTGGCGCGCGGTTCCCAGACCGCATTGCCCGCGAACAGTTCCGGGTAATGCACGATGACCTGCCCCGCGCAGGAGCCGGAAGGCAGAACGACATAATCGTAGCTTGCGAATGCCTCTATCGCTTGCGCCGCCAAGTCGCGCGCAGTTTCGCGATCACCTGAGTTGAATGCAGGCTGCCCGCAGCAAGTCTGGGCGGGCACTTCGACGACGCAGCCTGCATCTTCCAGAAGCTTCGCAGTTGCGAAGCCGATACGGGGGCGCATCAGATCGACCAGGCAGGTCGCAAACAGCCCGACGCGGATCGGTTTTTTGGTTACGGCGGCGGTCGCTTGTTCGGACATATTACAGACTTCTTGGGTGCCGCTGGCAGTCTTCGGGAAAAGTGCTAGTACTCCCCAAAACCAATACTAATGTTCCGGGGCCACGCCATGCAAACCATCACTTGTGTCGAAGACCTGCGCGAAATCTACAAGCAGCGCGTCCCCAAGATGTTTATCGATTACGCGGAGAGCGGCTCCTATTCCGAGCAGACGCTGCACTGGAACCGCGAGGATCTTCAAAAAATTAAGCTGCGGCAGAAAGTGCTGACCGACGTCTCCAAGCGCGACACCAAGACCACGATTGCTGGCAAACAGGTCAATGTGCCACTGATCCTCGCGCCCATCGGGCTTTGCGGAATGCAGCACGCGAACGGCGAAATTCTCGCGGCGCGCGCCGCCGATCAGGCCGGCATTCCCTTCACGCTTTCCACGATG
>JAKFYO010000036.1 GCA_021730825.1 Hyphomicrobiales bacterium | reverse complement strand
GAAACCGGAAACGTCGCTCGGCTGGGATGCCGGCGTGGAGCAGACTTTCCTGAACGGAATGTTTGTCGCCGACATCACATACTTCTCGATCGATGCGGATAACGCGATCACCGGCTTCGGCAACACTGCGATCAACGCCGTCGGCATCTCGGAGCGGCGCGGTATCGAGTTCACCGGAAAATTCAATCCGGCGGCGTGGCTCACGCTGGAAGCGACTTACACCTACACGCACGCCGAAACGCCGGCAGGCATCGAAGAAATCCGCCGGCCCAAGAATGCGGCGAGCTTCGCAGCCGTCCTCCGCCTGCCCGATAACAAAACGCAGGCGAGCTTCATCGTCACGCATAACGGCAAGATGGCGGACGATGCCTTTATCGGCTTCCCTGCCACGCGCGTGACGCTCGACAGCTACACGCTCGTGAATGCGATCCTGACCTATCAGGCAACCCCGAATACGCAGTTCTATATCCGCGGCGAGAACTTGCTGAACGAACGCTACGAGGAAATCTTCTCGTACCGTTCGTCAGGTGCCACGGGTTACATCGGCATGAGAATGAAGTTCGGCGAGCTTGCGCCGCAGATCAACTACTGAACCTGGAAGGGCCGGTTTCGCGACCGGCCCTTTTTCTTTGCAGCTCAGGAAATCTGTTTGCCGCTCGACTCTGAAACGATCCAGTCGATATAGGCGCGGTCGCCGCCTTCCGCAGGCAGGAACAGGATCGCGGGCGTGTCGTAGGAGTGGCCGCGCTTTACTTCGGCAGCCACCGCTTCCTTCTGCGCTTCCTTCGTCTTCACGATCATCACGACCTCATCGGCCTGTTCCACCTTGCCTTGCCAGCGGTAGATCGAGCGCATACCGGGCAATATGTTCACGCAAGCCGCTAGTCCCTTTTCGGTCAGTAACCGTCCGGCCTGCTCTGCCTCGACAAGCGAAGGATAGGTCGTATAGACGAGAACCGGCCGATCCATTGCCGTCTTCCTTTTCGTTAAGCAGCGTAACCAGATGACCGCGTCACGCTACGACAAGATCGCTTTCGTCGCGAGCAGCGCACCCGACGCGGAAGCCGCGCGTTCGCGGCTCGCCAAAACCTATGGCGACGTGGCGCAGGACGACGCGAATGTCGTGGTCGCGCTCGGCGGCGACGGCTTCATGCTCCAGATGCTGCACAAATTCCGCGACCGCGGCATCCCGATTTACGGCATGCATCGCGGCACCATCGGCTTCCTGATGAACGAGTTTCGCGAGGACGGTCTGCGCGAGCGGCTCGCGGTCGCGACCCGCAGCGTCATCCGCCCGCTGATCATGGAAGCGACCGACAACACCGGCAAAGTCCACACCGCGCCGGCGCTGAATGAAGTCTCGCTTCTGCGCCAGTCCTATCAGGCCGCGAAGCTGCGCATTCACATCGACGGCAAGGTGCGGATGGAAGAGCTGATCTGCGACGGCATGCTGGTCGCGACCCCCACCGGCTCCACGGCCTATAACCTCTCCGCCCACGGGCCGATCCTGCCGCTCGCGGCACCCTTCCTCGCAATCACCCCGATCAGCCCCTTCCGGCCCCGCCGGTGGCGCGGCGCGGTGGTGCCGGACCGTGCCGACATCGAAATCGAGATCCTGGAAGAGGATAAGCGCCCGGTGAACGCGGTCGCCGACCATTTCGAGGTCCGTTCGGTGGTTCGGGTAAAGGCCCGCATGGACCGGACTTCCTCGGTGGTGATGCTGTTTGACCCCGGTCACAGCCTCGACGAGCGCATCCTGAACGAACAATTCGGCTATTAAGCCGGCTCGGGATTTCAACCGAAAATTAAGCCTGCCGGGCGCTAATTGGCCCGGTATCCGCGTTCGGCCGCCTCGGCCTAGGCCTTTTCGGCCCCGGACCCCAGGCGCCCATGATCCGGATCGATTTCAACCGTCTCAAATTCCTGATCATCGACGATAACGCCCATATGCGGCGCATCGTGCGCCAGCTGCTGCATGGTTTCGGCTCCCGCGAAATTTACGAAGCCGAAGACGGCGCCACCGGCCTTGAAATCTTCACGGCACAGAAGCCGGACATCGTGATCACCGACTGGGCCATGCCGCTCTATGACGGCATCGAATTCACGAAGACGGTGCGCAATTCCAATTCGCCGGTCACGCGCTTCGTGCCGATCATCATGCTCTCCGGTCACTCCGAGAGGCGGTGCGTGATGGAAGCGCGCGATGCCGGCGTCACCGAGTTTCTGACGAAACCCGTGGCCGCAAAATCGCTCTATGAGCGAATCCTGAGCGTCGTGCTCGCGCCCCGCCCGTTCATCCGCACCAAGGATTATTTCGGTCCCGATCGCCGCCGCACCGTGAATGCGAAATACGCAGGACCTGAACGGCGCAAGGGCAGCGAAGACGCCGAGATCATCGAGGTCGCGCCGATCGACAATCGCCTGCAACAACAGCGGAAGCAGGCGAATGCCGGCTCCCCGGCGCTGCAGCCGGACACCGCCGCCTAAGCCAAGGAAGATTCAAGCTAGCCATGGCACAACAGCCGCAAGACAATAATCCGCCGGAGAAGCGCTTCGACGACCATTCGGTCATCGTCCCCGCTCACAATTTAAAGACCGTGGTGCAGCACGCTCGCGGCACCGAACAGATCGACATGAGCGCGGTTCAGCGCGCGGAAGCGGCACTTGCAGAACTTAAAAGCCAGTTCGGCGGCTGGATGAACGAAGAATGCGCGCGCATCGATGCGGCGCGGCAGCAAATTCATGCACGCGGTCTCAGCCGCGAAACCGTCGATGGCTTGTTTCTTCCTGCCCACGACATTAAAGGCGGCGCCACGACGCTCGGTTTTCCGCTTGCGGAACGCATCGCGACCAGTCTCTGCCGCATGCTCAAGCATTCGCCGGATCCGTCGCGCATTCCGCGCGACCTGATCGATCATCATGTGGACGCGATCCGCGCTGTGGTTCGCGAAGACGTAAAGAACGCGAGCAATCCTTATGGCGTCGAGCTTTCCGAGCGCCTCGCGATCATGGCCGAGACCTTTCTCGCGGGCGAACTGAAAGACGCCTACGCGGAAATCGCTGGCGACGCGGCCCACCGCATCGCCATTCCCGGCAGGAAGTAAGTTTCAAAAAATCAGGCTGCAGCGACCAGGTCGGCCGTGAAGTGCCGCGCTTCGTCGCGCGCGGCTTCGGCTGCGAAGCGGCGCAGCAGCGCGTAGAGCTCGTCTAGTTCGCCGAAAGATTCCGGCGCGTAGCGCTGGATCACCTGCTCGACCATGCCGCGTCCGAGTGCGGAATAGCCCGGTGTTCCCGCAAATCCCATTTCGTGAACGACCTCGATCGCCGCGCGGAAAGCACCGAACGCATCTTGTGGCAGACCCGCTTGCCCGAACAGCGCTCGGAAACCGTGGCCTGAGCGATCGCCGAGGATCGACGAAATC
>JAKFYO010000005.1 GCA_021730825.1 Hyphomicrobiales bacterium | reverse complement strand
AGCGGCAGGGCTTGAAATCGAACACTCGCGAGATTTGTCGAGACTGATCTACCATCGCCCGGTCGAAGAGATGGATGCGCTGATCGCGCGCGACACCAAACGCGCAAGCTGGTTACGCTGGACCGGGCTACGGACGATTCCGCAAGCCAATATCGGCGGACTCATGATCGAGCGCTTGGCCGTGCAGGAGTTGCTCGAATATCGCGTGCTGCGCGGCCGGAAGAAAAACTAGCTTACGCCTTCTGCTGCCAGCGCCCGGCTTCGTCCTGCTGCCAGTAGGTCACCGTGTGACCGGCGGACTGCGCCGACTTCCATTGCGCGCGCGCGTTATCGACTGCATCGGGGTCGTTACCGTCGAACAGATGGACCGCGCGCTCATAGCCTGCGAGATCTTCGCTGCTGGCACCCTCGACGAAGAAGCGGACCTTCGCGGCGTTCGCGTTCGCGTCCGTTGTCGTAAGCAGCACCGGCTGCTCTGACGCGTTCGCTTCCGCCTCAAGACCATGCGGCAGAAATGAATCGTCGCGCCACGTCCAGAGGTGCTGGTCGAGCGCTATCGCGCGCTCTTCGCTTCTCGTCTGCACCACGCAGTTCCAGCCGCGCTCGAGACATTTTTCGAGAAGCTGGGGCAGCACTTTTTCGAGCGGCTGGTTTTGCAGATGATAGAAGTAAACCTCTGACATAATTGGGTTATTTCTCGTAATGCGCGGCGATGAATTCGTTCAGCAACCGCACGCCCCAGCCCGGTCCCCAACTGTCTCCGATCTCGGTGTTGTGCGCGGCCATGCCGGTACCGGCGATGTCGAGATGCGCCCACGGCGTCTTGCCGATGTAGCGCTGCAGAAATTGCGCGGCGGTGATCGAGCCGCCGAAACGTCCGCCGGTGTTTTTCATGTCGGCGAATTTCGAGTCGATCATCTTGTCGTAATACGGCGCGAGCGGCATCCGCCACACATGCTCGCCGGTGACCTTGCCGGCTTCGGTCAGACGTTCCGCGAGTTTGTCGTCGTTCGAGAACAGACCCGCATATTCCTGTCCGAGTGCCACGAGGATCGCGCCGGTCAGCGTCGCCAGATCGATGATCAGTTTCGGTTTAAAGCGTTCGTTGGTGTAGGCGAGCGCGTCGCACAGCACGAGACGGCCTTCGGCGTCGGTGTTGATGACCTCGATGGTCTGACCCGAATAGGATTTGAGAATATCGCCGGGGCGATAGGCTTTTCCGTCCGGCATGTTCTCGACGATACCGATCACGCCGATCACGTTCGCTTTGGCTTTGCGCGCGGCAAGCGCGTGCATGAGGCCGGTGACGCAGGCCGCACCCGCCATGTCGCCTTTCATGTCTTCCATGCTCGCAGCCGGCTTGATCGAAATGCCACCGGTGTCGAAGCACACGCCCTTGCCGACGATCGCAATCGGCGTTTCGGATTTTTTCTTCGCGCCGTTCCAGCGCATGACGACAAGGCGCGAGTCGCGCTCGGAGCCCTGCCCGACTGCAAGAAGCGCGTTCATGCCGAGCTTCTTCATCGCGGGCTCGTCCAGCACTTCGACCTGCACGCCGAGCTTCTTCAACTCTGAGGCACGGCGCGCGAACTCGACCGGGAACAGCACGTTCGGCGGCTCGTTCACGAGCTCACGCGCGAGCACGATGCCGTCGCCGATGCTATCGGCGGCGGCCCAAGCTTTCTTCGTGTCCGCGAGATTTCCGACCGCGATCCTGATCTCGGCGGCCGGGCTCTTGGCCTCGTCCTCGTCGCCTTTTTTCCGGGTCTTGTAGCGGTCGAACTTGTAGGCCCTGAGCTTCATGCCGAGCGCGATCTGGGCGGCGGCATCGGCCGAGAGTTTTCCACCGGCGATTTCGGTCAGCACGGTCACATTCCGGGCTGCGGCCGGAAGCCGCCCCATGATGGTCCCGCCGAGCTTCAGCCAGTCCTCGGCCTGCATGTCCTTGGCCTTGCCCAGCCCGGCCACCAGAAGATGTTCCAATTTGAGACCGGAGGGCGCGGCGAGGTCCAAAACCTTGTTCCGTTTGCCCTTGAACTTCTCGATTTTGGCGACCCGCTGGACCAGATCGCCGGAAGGCTTCAGCGCCGCCTTCGCGGCGGAGCCGAAAGCGAGATCCTCGTCGGTAAAGACTACCATAGTACCGTTGACTGGGGTCTTCAGGTCGGTGATGACGATCTTGGGATTATTGGCCATGTCGAAGTCCGTTAAGGGATTGATGGGACAGTAATAACCGGGGATTTTTTGTGGGGCGGGCGCCCCCTTGAAGCCTCAATTTCCGGCCATTTTCCGCCGGTCAGTTCAGTAGGGGGCGGCCTCGATTCTGGGTGGAGAATCGCAGCCGTGTGTAGCGACGTAAATGGGGCGGCTCGACCGGTATTTATTCTCGACTGCCGCCATCGCATTCCTTGCGGTGTTGGGTAGCCTTACCACGATGGTCTGGCTGACGCAGGTCTTGCGGCGCTTCGACCTGCTCGCGACCCAGGGACAATCCCTGCTCGTATTCCTGAACGTGACCGCGCTCGCGCTGCCGATGTTGATGCTCGTCATCGCACCCATCGCGCTCTTCATCGCGATTATCTTCACGCTGAACCGCCTCTCCGCCGATTCCGAACTGATCGTGATGAACGCCGCCGGTGTCAGCCGCTGGCGTATTTTCCGTCCGCTGTTCGCGCTCACCATGATCGTCGCAACGCTCACGATCATCGTCAGCGCGGAGGTCGGTCCGTGGACGTTGCGCACGCTGCGAGAGCAGGTTTCCAAGGTCAACGCCGACATCGTCAGCAACGTCGCCATTCCCGGCCGCTTTGTCGCGATGGATCGTGGCCTCACCTTCCACATCCGCGAGCGCGGACCGAACGGGCTGATGATGGGCATCTTCGTCTATGACGCCCGCAATCCGGAAAGCGAAACCACCTACATCGCCGAGCGCGGCCGCATCACGCAGTCCGAGCGCGGCTCCTATCTCATTCTCGACCAGGGCCTGATGCAACGCCGCCAAGGCCAGACCAAATCTCCGAACTTCGTCGAGTTTCAGCGTTACGCCTTCGACATGTCGCAACTGACGCCGACCCAGAGCGTGCTCTACCGCGCCACCGACCGGCCGCTCTACGACCTGATGACGGCGAACGAAACCGACGAGATGTACAAACAGGATCCGGGCCGCTTCCGGGCCGAGTTGCACAAGCGGCTTTCCTCGCCGCTGCTGCCGATCGCGGCCTTCATCATCGCGTTTGCGTTTCTCGGCGAGGCGCGCACCACGCGCCAGAACCGCGGGCTGGCAATCGCGGGTGCCGCGGGCCTGTTCGGGCTCGTCGAAATTCTCGGCTTCGGCACCTCTGGCTTCATCGCGAAAAACGCTTCGCTGGTCTGGATCACCTATTTCGTGCCGCTCGCCGGCATCGCCTACGGCCTCTTGATGATCGCGGGCTA